>VBKQ01000169.1 GCA_005879505.1 Deltaproteobacteria bacterium | reverse complement strand
CGCCGGCGTGAAGCGAGAAACCGTCGATGAGCGCGGAATGCCGCTTGCGGCGGGGCGGCTCGGCGAGGCCGACGGGTAGCGAGGCCTGGAGGGACTCGGCGTAGCCGATGTCGAGCGAGGACAGCTCCGTATCGGGACCAGGCCGATGAGGGCGCAGGAGCCGATCAAGCCGGCGGGCGATACGGAGCAGGACGGTCTCGACCTCTTCGTCGGTGGGCGGGCGCACGGCTGCGAAGCGCAGAGCGCTGCCCTCTCGCACGAACACGCCGTCGGGGACAACGCAGTGGAAGTGGACGTTGAGGTTGAGGGCGCCGCCAAAGCGCTTGGGAGTCACCGCACAGGGGGCTGGAGTGGACAGAAATGTCGCTATCGGACCCGACCCCGTTTGTTCGCCCTATGGCTCTCGACCCGCGACTCGGCTCGGAATTGCGTATGCCGTCGCGGCGTCTCGGAATCATCGAGCGCATCGAGCATGCGCTGGAGGATGGCGGCGAATCCGCGGGCACGAGCCGCGTGGACGGCGCGGCGCTCAACGTCAGCGGCGGTCGCCAAGAACCAGGCAGCGAATTCACCGAGACCATCATGACGCTGCGACAGGCTTTGCAGGCGCATCCGGGCAACCCTCCAGACCGGCGGAATCCCGCGAACGATGCGCGCGTGGAGCTCCAGTCCGCTCTCCGAGCCCGGCGCGGCCGCTAGTACCGCGTTGATCTGGCCTGACCTCCCGTCCTCCTCGGCGTCGATCAGATCGTCGACGAGTTGGAGCGCCAGCAGCAATTTCTGGAAATCGCGCTCGATGCGCGGGGCCATTTCGCCGCGACCGAGCCGCTCGGCAACCGCCGCCGCCGGCCAGCGCGCAAGAGTGGCCTTCTTGCCGAGCCGGCGAATGAGCGCCGGATCAAAGCACTGGGGCGCGCCGCGATTGCGCTCCCACCGGTTCACGGCTACCTGCTCGCGGAAGAGACGCCGGTACTGGGCCCAGAAAGGAGCACAAGGCGCGAACAAGCGCGACAATCGCTCGTGCATCGCAAACGAAAGAGGTAAGAGATCCAGCGCCTCGTCGCGCGCGCCGGGCTCGTCATCCGCGATCCGATCGCAGATCAGGCCGTACGCGAAAAGGTGCGCCTGGACCGATTCCAGGGCGCTCCGGTCGGCGCGCGCGAGACGGCCGCCGCACATCTGTTCGGCCCAGCGAACGAAGAGCAACGCGGCAAGCGCCGTAGTCGGCCTCGGTCGTATCAGCATCGTCTCCAGCGCCGCGGCCGCACTACCGGGACGCACGGCGGGCGCCACACTTTGCACGGCGCGGCGCAGAGCCGACATGGGAAGCGGAAATGCCACCTTGGATGGGATCAGCGCTTCTTGCGCGGCGGCTTGCCTGCCAGCTTCGGGGGTTTGCTGGGCGGCCCCAACCCAGGCGGCCACCCCGTGGCGCCAATCCAACCAAAGCCATCGAGGTCGTACTGCTGGGCGAACTCCTGCTGAGCCTTCCGGACGAACTCTACAAATTTCACGTACAAGTCCGCGTTCGCTGCTCGCAACTGCTTCATCAGTTCGATGTACTCCTTGAGCAACTTTTCCATGTCCCCCCCTAACGTGCACCTTCCAGTACGAACAGGTTGGAGCTGACGCTGGCGTAATTGAACGCGAACGTCGATCCGTCGGGCGTCGCGGCGGCGCGAACGATTCCCAGCGCACCCGGAGCGTTCGCGACCAACGTGGCGAGATGCGTACGCGCCCGCGTGCGCAGATCGACTCGATAGATGGGGACCGTGAGGGGACGCAGGCGGCCGACGAAGAGCGCTCCGTCGTCGCTGAACCGGAGCGGCACCTCGTCCGCCTCCAGCGCGGGCAACGCCACTGGATCGCCGCCGTCCACGGGGTAAAGAGTCGTCCGGCCGCGGGGGTCGCCAGCGGCCGCAAACCTTCCATCGCTGGAGATGGCGAGCCCGTCCGTGAGCACTCCCTCTTCGGAGATCGCGCGCGGCTTGCCGCCCTCGACGGAGCGCACGTACAGGCGAACTCCGTGTCCCGGCTCGAGACCCGCGATCAGGAGCCGCTTGCCGTCGGGGAACCAGCGGATGCGCGTAGCGGTGACGCCGCCTGCATCGAGGCTTTTCGCCTCTCCCGGGCCCGTGGGAAGGAAGGTGAGCGGCTGCAACGGTTCCGATTGGAGCGAGAGCGAGATCGCCCAACGGCCATCGGGCGAGAGTGCCGCGCCGTAGCCCTGGCCCAGGCGGATGGGCGCGGAGCCGTCGGTGTTGCGCAGGTACACCACCGATACGTTGCCGGTCGCGGTGCCTTGCACGGTGAAGAGCACGTGCTTGCCATCCGCGGACAGATCTCCCAGAAACGTCTGGTCGAACCAGGAACTGTCGCGGGCCCGGGCCTCGCCTGCCTTGAGGACCGCGAGCCCAAGACGGTGAGTGGCCTCGATCAACAGCGCACGTCCATCGGTCGCCACGTCCTGCAACATCAGGCTTCCGCCGACTTGAGCGAGCAAGCGGCTTTCACCCCCCTGCAGATCGACGGCACGGAGGACGAGATTTGCGGACGGCGCCTGCGCCGCCGAAGCAGTGAACCAGACCTCGCTACCGCTTTTCGCCCACGCAAGGCCCTGGATGTAGCGCCACGGAGGCGTCAACGCCCGCGTCGATCCCGACACATCGGTCAGCATCACCACGCCCGCGGCTTCCACGGGCGTCGGATGGTGCAGGAAGGCGATGTGCCGCCCGTCAGGCGCGAAGCGCGGGTAGCTGATCCACCCGGTGGTCTGGAACAGCACGTGGCCCGCCGGATATTCGAGGCACGTGCGGCCTGAAATCGTGCGCACCAGCGCCAGTTCCGACCCGTCGGGCGACCAATCGGCATAGTCGACCTGTTCGAAAAGCTCTCTGGGCGCTCCGGACCCAGGCAGGTACCGCGCCAGCACGCCACTGTTGAACCCGTAGTGTGCGATCTGCGGCCGAACCAGCAACGCGAGTTCGCCTGTGGACGACACCGCGAGCAGGTTCGCCGCGGGCACGTCGATGCGCTGCAACTCGGGCCGCCCCGCCGTCGTCGAGTACACGAACGGCGTGGGAACGTCTTCGGTGACCGTGTAGTAGACCGTCCTTCCGTCGGGGGCAAAACGCGCCGACCACACTGCTCCGCGGTTGAACGTGACCTGCCGGAAGTGGGGCTGCGGACGCGTGCGCCGCGCGAAGATGAGCGCTGCGATCAGCATGAGCGCGAGACCCGCTGCCGCCACGAGCAGGATGCGGCGCTGCAAGCGCGCTGGCCGCCGCAGATCCCCCTGCAACCCCTCGAGCGCGACCGCAAGCTCCTGCGCCGAGGTGAAACGGGCCGCGGGGTCCTTCTCCAGACATCGCAGGGTGATCGCCTTCAGCCGCTGGGGGAGCCGCGGCGGGAGCGGCGCCGGCGCGTGGCCGAGTACGGCAAGTGCGGTGGCGACGGCGTTTTCGCGATCGAACGCCCGCTTGCCGGTGAGCATCTCATGCAGGACCGCGCCGAAGCTGAAGATGTCCGAGCGCGCGTCCGTGACCCGCCCCTGGATCTGCTCAGGGGACATGTACGCCGGGGTCCCCGCGAAGCGCGCTGCGCCTGCCTCCGTGCTCCAGGTCTGGGGGCCTTCTGCCGGAGGTTGCAGGATGGCAATCCCGAAGTCGAGAATCTTGAGCGCGCCATCGCCGCTGACGAAGAGGTTGTCCGGCTTGATGTCGCGGTGCACGACGCCTTGTTCGTGTGCCGCGGTCAGCCCGCGCGCGAGCTGCAGCGCCACGTCGAGCGCGCGCTCCGGTGAAAGCGCTCCGCGACGGAGGCGGGTGCGCAGCGTTTCGCCCCGCAGCAGTTCCTGGACCAGGTACGGTTCGCCGGCGAAGTTGCCGACGTCATGAATGGCGACGATGTTGGGGTGCGCGAGCGACCCCGCGGTGCGCGCTTCCTTCGCCAGACGCGCGAGCTGCGACGGGTCATGCGTGCCCACGCTCACCAGCTTGATGGCCACGTCCCGCCCGAGCTTCACGTCGCGTGCGGCGAAAACGCGGCCCATCCCACCGCGGCCCAGTTCCTTGCCGATGACGTACCGATCGTCGAGCATCGTGCCGGGCGCCGGATTGTCGCTCGAAGCAGGAGGTATGTCGGCCGCGTTCGCCATTGGGTCGGGCGGCGGCACGTGCTCGAGCACGGGCATACTTCGACCTCCCCTGGCCGCGTACCGTGCTCGCCTGACGTGCGGGAGTCAAGCTACCGCCCTTGATCGGGATCGGCGTCACGAATGGGGATTACTGGGATTACCTTCCGCGCATGTCTCGAAGGGATCACTGCCGGACGACCAGTCCCGTTTCCGGAAGCTCAGCAAGAGATTTCGCAAGCCGCCGTCGAGATAGGCGGCGTGAATCGCGGATTGCCACCTGATCGAGGCGGGACGCGCTTCGGCCAATAGCCGAGTGTAGGCGATGCTCAACTTCCAGAAACCGGCCGAATGGAGCGAAATGTCTTCCAGGCGGAAGAGGTCAAATCCGTACTGCACTGCCGCGGCGACGTAGTCGTGCGCCCAGCCGATGTTCGTGGTCCAATACTCGTTGAAGGGCGCAGCCAATTCGGGGCGTCCCAGGAAGGTGTCCTCAATGAACACCCAGCCGCCGCCATGGACGACGCGCGCCAGCGACGCGAAATAGCTCTCTCGATCAAAGTACGTGGTGGCATCGAACGAAAACGCGGCGTCGAATCGCGCGGGCCCCTCGAGCGCGTGAGCGTCGCCAAGCAGCGGCTGCACGCGCTCGCGCACGCCTGCCTGGTCCAGGAGATGACCGGTGAGGTTCTTTTCTGCACCCCAGGCACGCGCGGCTTGCCAGACCATGTCTTCCTGCGAGCGCCATAACTGGCGGCGCAGGTGGGACCTGTCGGCGGCAGGAACGATGTCCGGTGCGGCCCACCCGGTGTGGTAATGCACTCGCGGCCCAGGCCCGTATTTCTCGAGGAGGAATTCAGTTTTGCGATTGTACCACTCGACAATCGCTTCGGTCGGCGGCCGGCGGTGCGTCATGTCAGTTGACCTCGAACGACTCGTGCGGCGGCCCGCGGCCGGTCCACTCTGACGATACGGACAGCAAGGCAGCCAAAGCAAACCGAGTCCGTCGTCCGCCCTGGTTGGTGGAAGCGTCAGGAGTTCCGAGTACGGTCGCGGGCGTCGCCCGGGTCCCGGTCAGGATTCCCGGACGGCGATGGTCTGGCCCACCTGGAGGGAGCGCGCGCTGCGGCCGGTGAGGCCGTTCAGCTTGCGCAGCTTGGCCACGTCGTCGAGAACCGGGCCGCGATCTTCCAGAGCGTATCACCGGGCCTCACGGTGTAGAGGGTGCGGTAAGCGCTCAGCGCAGGCGATCGCGGCCCTTGGTGACGTCCCTTCCAAGGCAACAGGCGGGACCGTTGTGGTTTGCCAAAACTCGATCCCGAGTGTGGACGATGGGCGAGCGACATGCAAGCCATCGAGCGCAATGTCCCTCGTACTCGCTCTGTTGGGCGCCCTGCGCGCGGCGCTCAGAACCCGCACTGACCTCACGCTCGAGAACCTGGCGCTCCGGCAACAACTCGCCTTGCTCCGCCGCCGATCGAAGCGACCGCAATTCGGGCGCTTCGATCGAGCCTTCTGGGTGTGGCTCTCCAACTGGTGGCCTGGGTGGCGCGAGGCGCTCCACCTCGTTCGCCCCGAGACCGTGATTCGCTGGCACCGGCAGGGCTTCCGCGCTTTCTGGAGCTGGAAGTCCCGCCGCGGGCGAATGGGTCGACCGCAGGTCGGCTCGGAGCTTGCGGACCTCGTGCGCACCATTGCGCTCGCGAATCCGATCTGGGGTGCGCCACGCATTCACGGCGAGTTACTCAAGCTCGGGCTCGACGTCTCGCGGCGCACCGTTGCCCGGCTCATGCCGCGTCGCCCAACGCCACCCTCTCAAACCTGGCGCACGTTCCTTCAAAACCACCTCACCGACCTCGTCTCCATCGGCTTCTTCGTCGTACCGACCGCGACCTTTCGAGTGCTGTACGTTTTCGTGGTCCTGCTGCATCATCGCCGCCAGGTCGTGCACTTCAACGTGACCGATTCCCCTACTGCCGCCTGGACCGCGCAGCAAATCGTCGAGGCGTTTCCTGATGACTCGGCGCCGCGTTACCTCCTCCGCGATCGCGACGGCATCTACGGCGGCGGCGAGTTTCGGCGACGGGTTAGTGGCATGGGCATCGCCGAAGTTCTTACGGCGCCCCGTTCGCCCTGGCAGAACCCTTTCGCCGAGCGCGTGATCGGAACGATCCGCCGCGAACTCCTCGACCACGTGATCGTCCTGAACGAAGGACACCTCCGTCGTCGTTTGCACAGCTACCTAAGCTACTACCACGGCTCGCGGACGCACCTCGCGCTTGAGAAGGATGCACCCGAGCCGCACGCCGTCGAGCCACCCGAGCACGGCCGCGTTGTTGCCCTGCCCCAGGTCGGCGGGCTCCACCACCGCTACATCCGCCGCGCGGCGTAGTCGCAAGTCGACGAACTCTCCTCCTTCGGCGATGAGATCGGAGCGCCATCGGCGCTCGCGCGACGGTCTTGCCGCTGGCCGCGCTATCGACCTGCGCTCACCTCAAATCCGCGGCACCCGCCACATGATTGTCATTGGGCGTACCTGACGATCGGCATCACCGATCGGGCATTTCGTGGGTTAAACCGCCGCGACAGAGTTTTGGCCAACGACAGTCGGACATCGGTCTACCGGCGGGCCCGCAAGACAAGCCGTTCCGCGGAAGGGCGCAACGGCAGCGCCACTGTGGCGCCCGACGAACCGACATATGCTCGCCGGCTGGTGTTGGTGAGCCCTGCAGACCGTCGGCTTGCCGGCACGTGGCTAGGCGCCGAATAGCCACGCCGCGTAAACAGCGCTGCACGCCCCATCGAACAGAGCGGTGAAGCGCATCCCGCGGGTGTGCGGTTCGCTCCACTGCCATCCGATCAGCGCAACGAGGCCGGCCTTCTCCACCAGCGCAGCCAGCACCACCGGAACGCGCACTGCCGGGTGGCCGGCGGCGTAAACCAGGAGCACACCGATAGTAAATGCCAGGAGCCCCCAGTGCCGTGCCATGAACAAGCCGGCTCGGTCGGCGAACTCCAGCTTGAACAACAGCCGCAGCCCCGGCGCGGGCGCGACGAACAGGATGATGGGCAGTGCGGTGATCAGGCCGGTGACGGCGAGCACCGCCCCGATGTGCGCTGCGAGCATGGCGCCTCCAGGTCAGCGGGCAAAGTCTCGCCCAACGTGCTTCGCGGCGTCTACGGGCCGTCGGGCTGGGCCGCGGACAGAGCTTCTCCAGTCGCCGCGAGACGAGGGTTCTCTCAGACGTGCTCAGGGACCGGGCACTTGGGCCCGCAGGCTCGGCGCTTCTCAGGATCCGGGAACCCGATCCCACCGACTCCGGACAATTCGCAGACCCCGCCCCACAACTGATTTCGAGTCGTCGGATCTACCGAAAGGGGGGTGCGTGTGGGCCTCGGCTAGCAGGCGGAGAGGATCTCCCTTGGTCCGAGCCCCTTAGTCCACGTCCCACAGCCCGAAGCTGATCCGGTCCGTGGACTTCCGGCGTGGTGCTCTGCACCGGCAACGTCCGTTCATCGTCCATCGGCCTTGCCCGTCGCGCAGCGGTTCGTCCCACTCGACCGAGGTCCCGCAATGCGGACACCTCGCGAACATGAGTGCGGAGACCCCTTCGACTCTCGCCAGAATGATCGCCACGTACGCCCTTCCTCTAGGTCGCCTTGCCCTTTCCCGCGTCCTCAATTTCGATCGTCCTTGATCTTTGGTCCGCCCACAACTGATTCCGCAGTTCCGAGCGGCATCCCAGCTTGCGACTGTCCGTACTTCTCAGTGACGAGAACGGGGCCCCCGACGGCAAATTGGCGGGAAGTACTTCGCGATCACCTGGTTCTTGCCCCCCACCAACTAAGTGATCTTCCGTGTCAGGTGGATCGCCGTACTTCTCCCCCACCTGCTACGGTCAGTGTCACCCGCCATCACTATCTTGGTGCGATGGAGCCCGTCACCCGACCCCGTCCGATCGAGAGTTTCCAACTCCTCTGCGTCCGTTGCGGAGCGGGTCTCTACTACCTCCGACAGGACCGTTTCCGTGGCGTCCCAGAACACCGCTACGACCGTCGTCGGTGTGGGCAGCAACACGCCGCGTGGCGAATGGAATCCGAAGCTTGGGGAGGCGGGGTAGCGCCCAGCGGAAGCTAGGTGCTATTGCCCCACCCTCACGGAGGCGCAGGGATGCCATTCAACTTTGATCAGATGGTCGACGAGATCGCGGAAGCAATCGCGGAGCGAGCCCTAGAGAAGATCAACGAGCGGGTGCAGAGGGGGATACGGAACGGCGGAACCAAGGGCAACGGTCGCCGCTCGTCCGGACTCAAGGGCCGCAAGCTGGACATGCACTGCCGTTATCCGGGGTGCAAGAACCGATCGAAGGGTCCCCGTTTCCGCTACCTCTGCGAGGACCATCTGAAGCTGCCCAAGGCGAAGGTGCAGGCGGCCATCGAGAAATCGAAGAAGGCGCAGTGACCACGCCCAAGCCATCCAAACATTCGTCAGACCCGACAGTCATCGAGTTCCTGGGTGCCGCATTCGACGACTATCTAGCCGCGCGTGTTCTCCTTCTCACGCGACTGCCGCTGCAAGGGGCCGTTCTCGCGAGCACAGCGATCGAGAAATACTTGAAAGCGGTCTTGGCGTTCCGAAGACAGAAACGCCGTGTACATCTCCACCCAGACCACTGGAAGGAACTACTGCCGCGACCGTGCGGTGATGAGCCCATCGTAGCGAAACTTCCGTCGCGCATCATCGACACGAAAGGTCCAGTCGATGGTGCGCCCCTCGTCTTCGGCGGCTCGGCGCCACGCAGCGACGCGTGAGATGAGGTCGACCAGAAAGGCAAGGCGATTCCGTCCGAGGCATTCGCGGGAGACGAGGCTCGCCTCGATCTCCGCGGCGTTCAGCCAGCTCGCGTGCTTGGGGGTGTAGTGGACTTCGAAGCGGCGCCAGAGGCGACGACCTTCGAGAGCGCCGAGCACGGCTACGGCCGACTTCAGGGAATGAGTATTGAGGTTGTCTTGGACGAGATGAATGCGCTTCGCTTGTGGGTAGCGAGCAGCGATCTTTTGCAGCGCGCGCACGTAGGCCGGCCGTTTGCGATCAGCGCTGGCGAAGGTCAGTCACCGCCCCGCGAGTGGTTCGACGATGCAGAAAATGTTTGCGGTGCCGCAGCGGACGTACTCGTAATCCCGCCTCGAAATCCGGCCCGGTTTCATCGCCACTCCGCGCCTTGCATCCTCCCGCAGCACGACCGGCCGCTCGTCCAGGCAAACGACGGGCTCCACTGGATCGAGCTTACGGGCGTAGAGGCGAAGAACGTCCTCCATCCTCTCGATGAACTCGGCGGTCAGCTCGGGAACGCACCACATTTTTTTCCCGCCACGGCTTCAAGCCGCTTGTCGCCAGCGTTACCCGAGCAGTCTCGCGTCCCATCCGGTCGGCGATTCCGCGTCTCACAGCCTGCTCGGCGACGAGCCGCACCGTCCACCGAGCCCGACCCACTGGCGGTGGACCGCACACCATCGCGATGACCGCCGCGTGTTGGGTGCTGTCCAGCAGCCTCGGCTGCGGCGGCCGCGGATCCTCCCCGAGCGCCGCCTCCAAGCCGCCGGCGCGATAGCGATGGCCGACACGTCTCGCCTCGCGCGGATGCGTCCCAACCGCCTCGGCGGCGGCGCGCGCCGACAAGCCATCGGCAAGCAACAGCAACGTCCGGATCCGGCGCCACCGCTGCGAAGTCATCTGCGCGCCGCCGGCCATGAAGCAGGACGAGGTACTGGCGAAGTGGGCGGAAAGGAATTCATAAGAGCTGTCAGCGAAGGCTTCTCCTAACACGCAGCGCCGCCGTGACACGACCGCTAGACTCACCTTCATGATCAGTCTTCTGATGAGCACAGCGTTGCTGTTGGCGGCCGGTAGTGGTGCGTGCAAGCAGGCAGCTCCGCAGCTGCAGAGGCAAGCAAAGATCACTTGTACCACCGCAAAGCAAAAGG
>VBKQ01000168.1 GCA_005879505.1 Deltaproteobacteria bacterium | reverse complement strand
CAGTCGATCGGCTCCGGCGGCGGCATCAAGCAGATCACCGAGAAGACGGTCGACTTCGGCGCGAGCGACGCGCCCATGTCCGAAGACGAGCTGAAGAAGGCACCGGGCCTGGTGCACATCCCCACCGTGATGGGCGCGGTGGTGGTCGTCTACAACCTGCCCGCCGTGGCGTCGCTGCGCCTTTCCCCCGAGACGCTGGCGAACGTCTTCCTCGGCAAGGTCCAGACATGGAAAGATCCCGCGATCGCGAAGGACAACCCCGGGGCGAAGCTACCGGATGGCGCGATCACCGTGGTGCACCGCTCCGACGGATCCGGCACTACCGCCGTGTTCACCGACTATCTCGCGAAAGTGTCGCCCGAATGGAAGAACGGTCCCGGCGCCGGCAAGAGCGTCAACTGGCCGGTGGGCCTCGGCGGGAAGGGAAACGAAGGCGTCACGGGAACGGTCAAGCAGACCGAGGGCGGTATCGGGTACGTCGAGCTGGCGTACGCCAACCAGAACAAGCTTTCCATGGCCGACCTGAAGAACCGCGATGGCCAATGGGTGAAGGCGTCGCTCGACAGCGTTTCCGCCGCGGCGGCCAAGGCCGAGATTCCCGCCGACTACCGGGTCTCGATCACCGACGCGCCCGGCAAGGACGCCTATCCGATCTCGGCCTTCACCTACCTGCTTCTCTACAAGGATCAGGCCGACCCGGCAAAGGGTCAGGCGCTGGTCCATTTCCTCTGGTGGGCCATCCACGACGGCCAGAAGATGGCGACGGCGCTCGACTACGCTCCCCTTCCGGCGCCTCTGGTGAAGAAGGTGGAGTCGACGTTAGAGTCGATCACGGTGCAGGGAAGGGCCGTGCTTGCAAACCGCAAGTGAAATCGCGACCGCGGCCCGCGAGCCGGAGCGCCCGCCCGAGAGCGCTCCGGCCCGGGTGAACGTGCCGGACCGTGTCTGGTCCGGTAGCCTTCTGCTGCTCGGTTTCGCGGTGCTGGCGGTGGCGGCGATCATCGTCGCCGAGCTGGTGCACATCGGCGGTCCTGCCATCTCGCACACCGGCGTGCTCGCCTTCGTCCGCAATTCGGTCTGGGACGTCACGCGCGACGTCTTCGGGGCGCTGCCGTTCATCTACGGCACCCTGGTGACGAGCGCTGTGGCGCTGGTCCTGGCGCTGCCCATCTCGGTCGGACTGGCGCTGTTCCTCACCGAGATGGCGCCGCCATCGGTCCGCTCCATCGTGTCGTTTCCCATCTCGCTTCTGGCGGGCATCCCGAGCGTGGTGTACGGGCTCTGGGGGCTGTTCGTGCTGGTTCCGCTGCTGCGCAGGCCCATCGAGCCGCTGCTGGCGAAGACGCTCGGCTTCCTCCCGCTCTTCCAAGGTCCGCCCATCGGGCTCGGCTATCTCGCCGCCGGGATCGTGCTCGCCATCATGATCCTGCCGACCATCACCTCCATCGCCATCGAGGTGCTCCAGACGGTGCCCGGTACGCTCCGCGAGGCGGCGCTCGCGCTCGGCGCGACGCGCTGGGAGGCGATCAGGGTTTCCGTGTTGCCCTACGCGCGGGCAGGAATCGTCGGCGCCACCATGCTCGGCCTGGGGCGCGCTCTGGGGGAGACGATGGCCGTGACGATGGTGATCGGCAACTCCCCGAGCATCCGCGCTTCGCTCTTTGCGCCCGGCTACTCGCTCCCGGCGGTGATCGCCAACGAGTTCGCCGAGGCGAGCGGCGATCTGCACACCGCTGCCCTCGCGGCGCTCGGCCTGCTGCTCTTCGCGGTCACCGTCGCCCTCAACGTCGCCGCGCGGCTGCTCGTGCGCATCTCGCGGCGCGGTCCGACGCGGGTAGCCGCATGAACTCGCTCATGGCCCGGCGCGCGGTGAACTGGATCATGACGGGCCTCTGCGGGCTCGCGCTGGCCATTGCGCTGGTGCCGCTGGTGTCGCTGCTCTGGCTCGTGATCTCGCGCGGCCTCGCCGGGCTGAGCTGGAGCTTCTTCACCGCCCTCCCCGCGCCCGTCGGAGAGACGGGGGGAGGGGTCGGGAACGCGATCGCCGGCACCCTGTACATCGTCGGGATCGCCTGCCTCATCGGGGTGCCTTTCGGCGTCGGCGCCGGCGTCTACCTGGCGGAGCGGGGCGACACCCGGCTGGGGGACGGCATCCGCTTCATCGCCGAGGTCCTCTCCGGGGTTCCCTCCATCGTCGTCGGCATCGTCGCCTACGGCCTGGTGGTGATCCCGATGCGCCGCTTCTCCGCACTCGCCGGCGGCGTCGCCCTCGCCGTGCTGATGGTGCCGACCCTGGCCCGCAGCACCGAGGAATTGATCCGCCTGGTGCCGCACGAGCTGCGGGAGGCGTCGCTGGCGCTCGGCGTCCCGCAGTGGCGGACCTCGCTCCGCGTCGTGCTCCGGACCGCCCTCGGCGGCATCATGACCGCCATCCTGCTCACCGTCGCCCGCGCTGCCGGCGAGACGGCCCCGCTCCTCTTCACCTCGCTGAACAACCAGTACTGGAACTGGCGGGCCGATCAGCCGACCGCATCGCTCACCGTGCAGATCTACAACTACGCCGTCAGCCCGTATGCCGAATGGCACGACAGGGCATGGACCTCCGCCCTGATCCTCCTTCTCCTCGTCGGCTCGCTGGCGCTCGCCGGGCGGCTGCTGTCGCGGCGGCGGGTGCGATGAGGCCGAAGGTCGAGGTGCGGTCGCTGAACGCCTGGTTCAAGGCCAACCACGCCCTTCGCAACGTCTCGCTGACGGTCCCGGCGAACACCGTGCTCGCCATCATCGGGCCGAGCGGTTGCGGCAAGACCACCTTCGTCCGCTGCCTGAACCGCATGCATGAGCTGGTCCCCGGCGCGTGCCAGTCGGGCAACGTGCTGGTGGACGGACAGGACCTGCATGCGAGGCGCGTCGACCCGGTGAACCTGCGGCGCCGGGTCGGGATGGTGTTCCAGCGCGCCAACCCGTTTCCGACGATGACCATCTTCGACAACGTGGTGGCGGGCCTGAAGCTCAACGGTGTGCGCGGCGATTATCCGGCGCTGGTGGAGAAGAGCCTGCGCCAGGCCGCGCTCTGGGACGAGGTGAAGGATCGCCTGCGGCAGAGCGCGGTCTCCCTCTCCGGCGGGCAGCAGCAACGGCTCTGCATCGCCCGCGCGCTGGCCGTCGATCCGGAAGTGCTGCTGATGGACGAGCCGGCGAGCGCGCTCGACCCCATCGCCACCGCGCGGATCGAGGAGCTCATCCGCGGGCTGCGCGAGTCGCTCACCATCGTGATCGTCACCCACAACATGCAGCAGGCGGCGCGCGTCTCCGACTCGACCGCGTTCTTCTACATGGGCGAGCTGATCGAGCATGGGCCGACGGAACAGATCTTCACCAATCCCCGCGAATCGCGTACGGAGGATTACGTGACGGGCAAGTTCGGATGAAGGCGCATACCGACAAGACGTACGACCTGCAGCTCGACGATCTGCGCAACAAGCTGCTCACCCTCGGCGGCTATGTGGAGACGGAGATCGCCACCACCATGCGCGCGCTCACCGAGCGCGATTCGAAGCTCGCCGAGACCGTCATCGGCCAGGACCGCGAGGTCAATCGGCTCGAGATCGAGATCGACGAGGCCTGCCGGCGGCTGTTGGTCCTGCGCCAGCCGGCCGCGAGCGATCTGCGCTTCATCACCACCGCGTTGAAGATCGTCGTCGACCTGGAGCGGATCGGGGATCTGGCGGTGAACATCGCGGAGCGCGCCATCGACCTGAACCAGAGTCCGCCGCTGAAGCCGATCCCGGATCTCTCCCGGCTCGCGGACCTGGGGCAGCGCCAGGTGCGTGCAGCCCTGGACGCGTTCGTCGAGGCCGATCCGGACAAGGCGGAGCAGGTGATCAAGAACGACGACCTGCTCGACTCGCTCTACCACAACCTGGTGAACGAGCTCCTGGCGCTGATGATGGAGGATCCGCGCAACATCCGCCGCGCGAACAGCCTGCTGTTCGTGGCCAAGCACCTGGAGCGGATCGGGGATCACGCCACCAACGTGGCGGAGATGGTCATCTACATGGTGCGAGGCACCGATATCCGGCACCCGGGGAGCCGGAAATGACGCAGAATCCCGCTCATGCCCAAGGCCGGGGTGCGCGTGTACGCCCACCGGGGAGCGTCGCGAGAGCTTCCTGAAAACACCATGCCGGCCTTCCGGCGGGCGCTCGAGCTCGGCGTCGATGCGCTGGAGACCGACTTGCACGCGACCGCGGACGGCATCCTTGTCACCTCGCACGATCCGGACGGGGCCCGGGTCTTCGGGGTTGCCCGGCGGATCGCCGACTGCCGCTGGAGCGAAGTGCGCGAATGGGGCGTGCCCTCGCTGGAGGAGGTCGTTCGCGCGTTCCCGGGCGTGCCCATCAACGTGGACCTCAAGACAAACGTCGCGGCGCTCGCCGTCGAGACGCTGCGCCGCCTCGGCGCCGAGGAGCAGGTGACGCTCGCCTCGTTCCAGAGCGCGACGCTCCGGCGCGCGCGCTCTCTCGGGTATCGCGGACCGACCAGCCTCGGCCGCAGCGAAGTCGCGCGGCTCGTGTCCCTGCCGGCGGCGGCGCAGCGCGGCCCGTTCGCCCCGCCGGGCCAGGTCGCCCAGCTCCCCCTCTCGCTTGCGCAACCGTGGGTGATCCGCCGATGCCACGCTCTCGGGTTGCGGGTGGACTACTGGACCGTCAACGAGCCCGCCCTGGCCGTCAGTCTCGCCGCACTCGGCGCGGACGGAATCATGACGGATGATCCGGCGGCGATCGTTCCCGCGCTCCGGAGCGCGTGATCAGGGATAACGCGGTACCGGCGGCTCATGGCCGGGAAGCGGGATGAACTCCGTCTCCCCGGGCACCTTGGGAAACCGTCCCGACGCCCAGTCCGCCTTCGCCTGCTCGATCTGCTCGCGCGAGCTGGAGACCAGGTTCCACCAGATGTGCCGCGGACCGTCCATCGTCGCGCCGCCCAGCAGGAGGACGCGCGCGTCGCCGGGCGCCTCGAC
The DNA here is from genome assembly GCA_005879505.1 of Deltaproteobacteria bacterium. GTDB lineage: Bacteria > Myxococcota > Myxococcia > Myxococcales > 40CM-4-68-19 > 40CM-4-68-19. Next base: position 2,185 of record VBKQ01000168.1, on the reverse strand, counting down.
CACGACTGTTTGCCCGGGTCGGAGGATCACGAGCTGGCCGGCCGGGAACGTCTCGCCACCAGCGGCGACGGAGCCCTGCACGACGTACATGGCGCGCTCCTCGTGGCCGGCCGGCACCTCCAGCCGCGCCCCCGGCTCGAGGATCGCATCGGCATAGAACAGCTCGGACCATGCGCGCACGGGCGAGCGGGCCCCGTACAGACTCCCGGCGATCAGGCGCACGCGCTTGCCGCCGTCTTCGATCACCGGAAGCGCGTCCGCCGGCGTATGCGCGAAGGCGGGATCGGCCTCCTCGTGCCGCTTGGGCAACGCCACCCAGATCTGGATCCCGAACAGGCGGCCGCCGGCCGCGCGGACCGGAGGGGGTGTCCGCTCGGAATGCGCAATGCCGCGGCCGGCGGTCATCCAGTTGACCGCGCCCGGCCGGATCGGTTGCACCGTCCCGAGGCTGTCCCGGTGCAAGATTTCCCCCTCGAACAGGTAGGTCACGGTGGCGAGGCCGATGTGCGGGTGAGGCCGGACGTCGAGGCCCTGGCCGGAACGGAGCACGGCCGGTCCCATCTGATCGAAGAAGATGAACGGGCCTACCATGCGCCTGCGCATGGAGGGCAACGCGCGACGCACCTCGAACCCGTCGCCGAGGTCCCGCGTGCGGGGGACGATCACGGTCTCGATCGGCGAGGCGGGATCGCGGTCGGCGAACGGCTCGTCCGGCATGTTCCAGCTCATCGCTCCTCTACAATCTCGAGCAAGAGCAGCGCAGGTCGCCTTCCGAAACCCGTTCGGAATGCGTCGGCCCGTTCCCCGCCGTCCACTCGGCCCAGCCGGCGTTCATCTCCTTCGCGAAGAATCCTTGCTCTGCCAACTGCAGAGCGGCTTTCGCCGAGAGCTGTCAGGTCTTGCTCCAGCAATAGGTGACGAGCTCCCTGTCACGCGGCAGCCGGGACGCGAGTTGGGACAGCTCCCCGACCGGGGCGCTGACGGCGCCCGGGATGTGCCCCTTGGCGAACGCATCGCGGGACCGGGTGTCGAGGAGCGCGATCTCCGGAGCTCCACGCTCGTTCTTCACCCACGCCTGCACGTCCGTCAGCTGGCGCTCGGCGCGCAACTTCTCGGCGAAGTACTCGCGGTTCTTGCGGATGTCTTCCTGTGAAAAGGCCATCGGCACACCTCCGCACGGGAAGATGCGGCGGTCCCCGCGGGGTTGCTCGGGACGAGTTGACCAGTGAACATGACGCGAACCGGACCGCCCCGCGGATCATGAGCTCGCCAGGCAGCCAAGTTGCCGTGGGGTGGCCGGAAATGGGACCGGTGGGTCTGAATGTTCACTTCCGCCGTGCCGATCCGTCGAATCGCCCTGCTGACGCTCTTCGCTTTCGGCTGCGCCACCGTGCGCATCCCCGTGACCGCGCCCGACGAGCCGGCGGATGGTGCCGGTGTGATCGCGCCGCCGATCGTCGAGCTGTGGATCGAGAGCTCCGATCAGGTTCCGCCCGAGCTGGCGGCGAGCACCGAGGCGCGGACGCGCTCCGCACTGGGTGCGGCGCTGGCCGAGTGCGAGATCCCCTCGGATGCGGCGGGCGCCACCGACGCCGTGCTGTTCACCCGCGAGCGGGCGGTAGCGGTCACCGAAGCGCGCCACAGCCAGCAGAACTGGGCGAAGGTCGGCATCGTCGTCGGAATCGTGGTGGTGGTCGCGGCGGTGGTCATCCTGGCCGTGAGCGGGAGCAAGGGATCCTCGTCCAACGCTAACGCTCCGAAGACGCCGGTCCCGAAGGCCGCGCCGGTGGCGGTGAAGCCGCGCGCGATTCCGGTCGCTCCGCCCCCGCAGGCGCTTCCGACGGTTGCGCGAGCGGTGCCGCTGCCCCGCTACGGCTACTACAGGCCGTCGCCGGTCTTCGTCGGCTTTTATTTCGACTTCTGGATCCCGCCGCGCCCTCTGGTCCTCGCGCCGGAGACGGCGGAAGAGCCGTGGTATGCGCCGGAGCCGCCCGCGCCGCTCGCCGTGCAATCCGCCAGCGAAGTCGCCATGCTGGCGGAGCCGCCGCCGCCAGAGCCGGATCCGATCGCCGCAGTCGCCCTGCAGCTCCCACCGCTCGCGGACGCAGTGAGGTTTTCGGTCCACGACCGCGGGTTCTTCGCCGGCCCACAGACCGCCATCCAGCTCGATCTGCTCGATCGCGCG
>VBKQ01000167.1 GCA_005879505.1 Deltaproteobacteria bacterium | reverse complement strand
GGTTGTCCATACCGCTCTCGGCGGAGGAGCGGCCGGACGTCGATGAGGGGTTGGCGCTTGCAGGGAAGGCCTTGGGCGCGAGGCGAAGGCGAAAGGACGGATAAGCGCGGTTCTGTCGCCTGGCCCTCCTCTCGCTTATCGCGCTCCACGTCTAGCAGACACCCATGCCCGCGTCGCGGGCACCACGTTGCACGAAAACAACGATGGTGATGATGCGCGGGCCAGACTGGAGCAAGCTCGACGGTCGTGACCGATTGTCGAGGCCTACGCTCTGTGGTGGCTGGACCCCGCCTAGCAGACCGGCCCGCGCTGCTTGAACTATCACATTGTGTCGTACCCGGAGACGGGAAGGACGAGTGGCAGTGTTTCCATTCGGCGCAGCGCCTTCGGTCACGACGCCTTGGAAAGGAGGCGTCGATTGGAAGCGATCGTGGAACGCTGTTGTGGACTCGACGTGCATCAGGCGACGGTGGTTGCCTGCTTGCTGGTGGGCAGTGCCGAGCGTCGTCCTCGTAAAGTGACTCGGACGTGGGGGACCAGCACGAGCGAATTGGAGGAGCTTCGGGCCTGGCTGCTGGCGGAAGGGTGCACCCATGTGGGGATGGAATCGACCGGCGTGTACTGGGTGCCGGTCTACAACGTGCTCGAGGACTGCTTCGAGCTGGTGGTCGGCAACGCCGCCCACATCAAGAACGTACCGGGTCGCAAGACCGACGTGAAAGATGCGGAGTGGATCGCCGACCTGGTCCGGCATGGCCTCATCCGCAAGAGCTTCGTGCCACCGAAGTGGCAGCGCGCGCTTCGCGACCTGGTCCGGTACCGCCGTAAGCTCGTCGAGAGCGAGACCGCTGAGCGCAACCGCCTGCTGCGGCTCCTGGAGACGTGCAACATCAAGCTGTCATCCGTGGCGAGCGATGTCTTTGGCGTCTCCGGTCGGGCGATGCTGCGGGCACTGATCGAGGGCACGGCCACGCCGGAGCACATGGCCAAGCTGGCGCGGGGAAGTCTGCGCCGCAAGACCGACCGCCTCACCCTCGCACTGCGAGGCCAGCTCGAAGAACATCATCGCTTCCTGCTCCGGCTCCAGCTCGAACGCGTCGAGCGCATCGAGGCTGACATCGCAGTCGTGATGGCGCGGATCGACCAGGCCCTCGCGCCCTACCTCGAACAGCTCGAGCGGCTCACGCAGATCCCGGGCGTCGACCGCATCGGCGCTGCCACAATCATCGCCGAGCTCGGAATCGACATGAGCATCTTTCCCACCGCACGGCACGCCGCAGCATGGGCCGGGGTCTCTCCTGGCAACAACCAGAGCGCGGGCAAGCGCGCCGGCAACGCTAAGCGCCGGGGCAACGTCCATCTCATGACCGCTCTGGTCCAAGCCGCCTTCGGCGCCTCGCGCAAGAAGGGCAGCTACCTCAAGGAGCGTTTCTGGCGACTCAAAGCGCGTCGAGGCGAAAGGCGGGCCGCGATGGCCGTTGCCCACAGCATTCTCGTCGCCGCCTACGAAATGCTCCGTCGCCACGCTCAGTACCGCGACCTCGGTGCTGCCTACCTCGACCACATCGCTCGAGCTGTCACCGAGAAGCGCCTCGTACGTCGGCTCGAGGCGCTGGGCTATCGCGTCACGCTCCAGACCGCCTGAACTGTGTTTTCGTGGCAGAGCGCGGCGGCAGCAGACTAAACTCCGCCGCGCAGGGAAGACCGACTCGAAGACCGAAAGCAAGAGCAAGTAACAGGACAAGTCGGGCAGGCAGGCGGCGACTCGTGCATTGCTCGAAGAAGCAGCGCCCGACAGCCGCCTGGCTGGGCGTGCGACGCGTGAGCCCCTCGCAAGCTCAGCGACGAACCAGTCATTCCTGGACGCACGATGACCGTTCGTGGGGTGCGCTGTGCTTTCCATCGGAAAAGGCCCTGCCGGCCCGCAGCGCCGTATCGATGCGGGGCCGTGGTTCTCGGGCCCGCCGCCGACGAATCCTGCGCCAGCGGGCCCGCTTCATCCAAGGGCAGCCCGCGCAACCGCTCGCTGCGGCGCGTGCGTGCCGACTCGGTCAAGGCGATGCCGCAAACCCCGCCTCCGGTGAAGGATCGCCCCCTGCCCGGAGACGCGGTTGCAGGGCCGCTCCGGCGCCGACGAAACGCTGGGTCGCCCCACCAAGCAAAGCCCAGGATCGATCGTGGCGGTCCTCACTGGGTGCAGGCACAGACGACGTCGTCCCAAATGTAGCCCCGAGGGCACCTTCTAGGCGCGCAGTAACACGTGCCTGCGTTGCAGGTTTGGGCAGAAGTGCAGTGAATGCCGCAACCACCGCAGTTGTTCACGTCCGACTGAAGGTCTCTACAGACACCAGAGCAGTTGGTGTCCCCGGGAGAGAAATTCGGGGTGCAGCAGGCTCCCGCTGAGCATACCTGCCCGGCGCCGCAGGTCACCGCCGGACAGGTCCCGCCACACCCGTTGGACTCGCCCCCGCATGCTTGGCTGCAATTCGTTTTGCAGAAGGCGGAGCTGACCGCCGTATCGGCGGCGAGGACGAAGCTGCAACTCGCGGTGTTGCTATTGCAGCCTCCGCTGAATCCGGCCGCCACAGACCCGGATGCCGGATAGGCCGATAATGCGACCGTGGTGCCCTGTTCGAGCGTGGTCCGGCAGACTGGATTGCAGCTGAGGCCGGACGGCGATGACGCGGTGGTCCCCGTGCCGAGGCCAGCGTTGGTGACCGTCACCTCCCAGCCCGGGCCGCCGACCGTCACGAGGTTCGTGCTGGGGTCGCGTTGGAATGCGAGCTTCGTGTATCCGAAGACCTTGTAGGGCGGTGACTGGCGTACCTGAGTCACCGTAGGTCCATAGAAGACGACTCCTCTCATCGTCGCGGTTCCGCTCAAAGTGGCGATCCCGGTCCCGTCGATGGACACCTCCAGGACTCCCGATCTTCCGGTGCCCAAGTCGACCAAGGTGCGAACGCCATTCTGGTCGAGCAGCTTCCCCTGTCCTGAGATCGCCATGCGGATCGGGATGGGCGGGGTGGAGCCGTCATAGCGGACGATGGCGATGCTTCCTTGAGCGCCGTCTAGCAGGCTCAGCGGCCCTACTGAAAAGGGCGTCGCGCCAGTCGTGTTGAAGATCCAGGACTCGCTCGCGGCGGGCAAAGAGACGGAGAACCCGGCCTCGGGGGGAGTTCCGAGAGGCTGCACGTTCGGGTGGTCTGCAAATCCGGCGCTGTCCGTAGGCCAGAGGAGCTCCAGGAACGCGATCTGCGTGCTGGGCGCTCCCGAAGAAACCTCGACGATGCCGAAGCTTGGCTTGTCGTTCACGGGCGACCAGTACTGGTCAAGCGACTCCACCCCGTTCTTGTCCTTGGCGCACCATCTCGGGCCCGTATCCGGGTAGATGGCCGGATCATAGAAGTTGATGCATGGGGTGTAGGTCAGAGGCGTTCGAGCGCTGACCGCGGCTGAGGAGGGCCCGATGACACGCACTCCGAGGACCGTGGTCGATCCCGGCTGGCCATTGAAGGAGGGCATCGCCGTGGTGGCGTTGTCCAACCTGAACCAGCCCTGCGGGTCGAGGCTGGTCGTCGTCCCTGCAGCATTCAAGCTATGGAAGATCTGGCGCACGGTATGCCCGGCGGATCCCGACAGGACCTGCGCCTGATCCTGAAGCACGACGAATTTGCCCTCGCGCGACAAGGCCACTGTTCGCGTGAGGCTCTGCAGGTTCAGACTTTCTGGGTAGAGCGCCGTCCCGTTTGCGCGAGCGAACCCGTAATCGTCCGTGGTGGCCCTCAGAGGCATGCTCGCCTCGCGTTTCCAGAACCACGAGCTGGAACCGCCGCACACAATCGATTCGCTGGTCGGCGACTTGTCGTCCCCGAGCTGACCGATGTCATTGTCGAACAGCAGGCTGTTGTGCCAGATGGTCGAATCGAAGTTTTGGCTCGAATCCCAATACGTCAGTGGGCTCGAGGTTCGCACCCCGTGCAGTTTGTATGCGACGTGCTCGGGAAGTTGCCATCCGCCCTTGCCGTAGATCCACAAACCGAGGTCGTCGATGTGATCATGTCCGAAATTGAGGGCGGTCGTCAGTCCGTTGCAGGACCACTGGTACCGGATTGCCTCGTGCAGCCCGCGCCCTCCGAGCACCCCCGCCTTGAAGCCGACGACGATGGAGTCACCTCCGCCTGGACTGGCCCCGTAGTCCCAGGAGCTGCGCATCACCACCGATTGCTGGTCGCTGAAGTAATTGTCCAATGGCAGGGCTTGGACGCTGCTGAGCGCGTCGACGGTCGGATCGTACGCAACGTATTCCAGCGCGTAGGTGCTCAAAAAGTCGGGGCGGGTGTCTCGGCTTTGCCAATCCCAGCGGGCCGCCGCTTCGGCGGCGTACCCGTTGCTGAATCGACGCGCCGCCCAGCGCAGGCTTGCGGCGACGCCATTGCGCACCCAGTTCCAATCCGCGTGCGTCATCACGAAGATGTGGGGATTGTTCGGCTGCTGCGTGCGCAGGAGGTACTCACCGAGATTCGCCAGCATGTTGCTCTTGTCCGCCGTGTAGACGTACGCCGGATTGACGTGCCTGCGGATCGCGCCGAGATGGAAATAGAGCGGGCTGACAAGTCCAGTCTCCATGTATCCGATGCCCTCGTGCCAGGACCCGTCGGCAGCCAGGTTCTGCACCTGCTTCACTATGTACATTGCTGCTTCGGCAGCGTCCTGCCAGCTCTGCGCCGTTCCGGCGGACAGCCCCACGAACGACTCTTCTCCGGCGAGCGCTTGGCCGGCGAGACCGATCGCGGAGTAGTTCACGGCGTGGTGGTTGTTCGTCGGGTCCGAGGTCCAGAATCCGGACGGACCGCAACCCGACGGCGTCGTACAGGCGTAGAGATCTTGCGCGGCACCCGCGATCTTCTGGCGGCAGGCGTTGATCGTCGCCTGTCCCTCAGCTCCGGCCGCGAGGAGGTCTTGGTAGAGCACGTCATACGCGACGGCTCCGCCAATGAGATCTGAAGCCTCGGCGGAGTCCCGATCGGAGCCCCAGGTGCGATTGCAGAATGTTCCCAACGCTGCCACCACCGCGGTGGCGTCGCGGAGCGCCACATTCGGATCGGTCCCCAGGATTTTCTTGGCCATTGCCCAGCCCTTGATCTGAGTGTCGACGGGCTTGCTGGCGTCGTAGGCGCTGACCATGGTCCTGAGAGTACTGACCATTGCCTGGTTCGTCGTCGTTGTAGCGCCCGTCCGGCTTTGCAGCGCGGTGAGGCCGCTCGAGTCCCAAACGGTCTGGGGGTGGTTGGCGGGCCCTTGGCTGACCGTCACCGTGACGGACGACGTCGTGTACGTATTGTAGGTCGAGGCGAGACCGGTGCCGGTCACTGACAGCGTTCGCGAGCCCGCCGTGCGCCAGACGATACCCCCCGGAACGGTGTATCGCCCGGCATCCGAGGCGGTGAAGGTGTGGCTTGCGGGATTCACAACCCCCGGATCCGTATTGCTGAAGGTGATCGTACCCGCATACTGCGTGTCCACGTTTCCGTATTGGTCGTATGCCGTCACCACGACCGGCTGCTGCGCGCCCGCCATGACCGGCGAGGTCGGCCCGGTCAACGCGAGGTGATCCGCCGGAGCCGCGATCACGGCGCAACTGAAGGACGCGGACTTGCCGTTCGCGGCTACCGTCCAGGTCTGGGTCCCGACTGTGGAAAAGCGGTATAACGAATTGGAGACCCCATCCGAGAACGCGCTCGCAGCCAGGGGAGCGTTATCCGTCTGCGTGATCGTGACCGCCGATCGCCAGCCTTGGACCGGGCCAAAGAATCTGTCTCGCATCGTGATGCTGATGGGATAGAAATACCCCACTCTGGCAGGGCAGGTCGGCGTCGATAGCGTGATCGAATCCAGCGGGGCAAGGCGCCACCAGACGTCGTGCGTCAGTCCATCGTTTGGAAGGACTACCGAGGTATTCGCAAAATAACTGGAGTCCAGCCCGCAGTTCGCGACACAGTAGGCGACGCTTCGATCGGGCACCGGATTGCCGCCACTCGACGTCGCATCGTAGGTGAAGACGGTGGCGGGGTTCTGCCAGGGATATGTCAGGTGATAGGGATTGTTGGTGTCGGAGCTGCAAAGGTATCCCTGGCATTGCGAGACGGTGACCACGCCTGGGGGGAATGCGGCGTGGTTCTCGTCAATGACGTACCCTTGGACGTTTCCCCCCGCTTGAAGCGCTGCCGGGACCGCACCGACCATCATCAGGACGGCATGAGTGAGCTTCATGGAAAGCCCCCTCCCTTGGGCGCGGACGCTCGTACAGGACCGCAGAGCGTGCGTCGCGCCGGTGGGGACGCGTGTGTCGGCGAGAGTTCAATCCGGCCGGGAGCGCTATGTACTAGTCAACGGATGATGCGACGGCCCGAGGACAAGCGGAGGGATCGGTCGCCGCCACCGCACGCTGAGCGTGACGCGCGGCTGCCGCGCCGCCGATCCCCGCTTCTCCGAGGCGCGGTTCGAGATCATCGACCTGTCGATTGTGAGAATTGGCACGCCGAGTTCCGTATGGTGTTTACCGGCGTACTCGGCTCGCAGCTCCTTGTCGGCGCTGGAACCAAGCTCCGCGTAGCTCCACCGCAGCCTCCCCTGGGATGCGCCGCAAAACGCCGCAAACCGCCGATCCAATCCGGTCGAACCCAGGGCAACGCCGTCACGTTTCCGCGGATGCCCGCAGTTGCTCGTGCGAGGCGGACCCCTTGCCCTGGCGGATCTGCTGGTTCGCGGTCGAGTGCGAGCGACTTGGTCGCGCCGCAGCCGGGCATGTCAGAGGGGGGTGGTACTCAAGATGGGTGAGCGAAGCGACCGCCCATCTTGTCAGTCCGTCCGACCTCTACCTGGACGCGCTCGCGAAAGTGGCGGCGATGCTCGAGTGGCCGCTGCCGCGCGAGCGAGACGAGGCTGTGTGTGCGGAGGCGGCGCGTATCGTTGACCGGCTCCTCGCCCCCATCGCGCGCGGCCGCGGCGCGGTCGATATCGCCATCGGGGAAGGGCTCGATCTGCTCAGCACGGGCGATCGTGTGCTCCGCCTCGGCTATTCCGGGATGCCGAGGCATCGTGGGTGGCCAGGGCGCGGCTGGACACGGTTCGCGGGTTGAAGGTGGCGGTGAAGGACCCCGATGCTCCCGATCCCGAGGAGGACGAGGAATGGGGGCGGTTGTCCATACCGCTCTCGGCGGAGGAGCGGCCGGACGTCGATGAGGGGTTGGCGCTTGCAGGGAAGGCCTTGGGCGCGAGGCGAAAGGACGGATAAGCGCGGTTCTGTCGCCTGGCCCTCCTCTCGCTTATCGCGCTCCACGTCTAGCAGAGCGCGGCGGCAGCAGACTAAACTCCGCCGCGCAGGGATAAGCGCGGTTCTGTCGCTGGCCCTCCTCTCGCTTATCGCGCTCCACGTCTAGCAGAGCGCGGCGGCAGCAGACTAAACTCCGCCGCGCAGGGAGAAATCAAGAGATAGGCATAGGGCTGCCCGTCAGCGCAGCGTTTGCTGCAGCCGGCACGTCATCCTGCCAGGGGGTCTCTTCGCTTGCAGCGGTGATCCGGGTCGGCGCGACGGGCGGCCCGGTGCTCGGCAGGCCCAGGTGCTCCAGGATCTCCTTCACGACCTTCTTCTCCGTGATAAAGGCGAGCACGACCCGGCGGCCGCCGCAAGGACAGAGGAGCACGTCTTCGCGAAAGACACGCAGGAGAAGCTCCGCCCAGGGGATGCGCGAGATCTTGTGTCGGTCCGCGGTCGCGGACTGAGGTTGTGCCGTGCTCGCAGGAGCACAAGGTGCAGTCCTGCTCTCTGGTGGCCGCGGCACGATCTGGCTCCTCCATTCCGACGCCGGACCGAACACGCCGTGATAGCGGACCAGGTGGGAGCGGGGCGGTGGCACCAGCGCCGCGAGCCTGCGCAGCAGTTCGCAGGGCTCGAGGATCAGCACCTCGGGTCCCGTCGCGAGCGGGCGCTTCAGCCGATAGGCGAGCCGGCCATCGGGAAGCTGCGAGAGACGACCCTGCGCCAAGGGCGGCCGGGCACCGTACCCGCACAGATGCGCGAGGCCCTCGCGATCGTTGGCGTGCAGGTGCACTCCGGCGTGGAGGGAGAAGCCCTCGAGGTAAGCGGCCTGCCTCCTGATCCGGATGGCATAGGGACGATTGCCCCGCAGCAGGCTCAGCGAATCGGCTTGCGCCGCAGCGAGGGGGTCGGGTGCGCGGGCATCGGCCTCCGCCACCTCGAGTCGCGGGCGAAGCAGCCTGCGCAGGCGCCGCACCATGCGGCGGAGCACCTCCTGGACCTCGGCGTCAGAAGGTCCGGGCAGAGCGAGAAAGCTTGTCGCTTCCCCATCGCGGACGAACACGCCGTCTGGAATCACGCAATGAAAGTGCACGTTGAGGTTGAGGGCGCCGCCGAATCGTTGAACGAAGGTGACCGCGCCCGTCCGCGCCGCTCGTGCTCCGGTCCGCCGCGCCCGGCGACGCTGGAGGCTGAAGATCGCGCGCAGGGCAATGTCGAGCGCGCGCGTGATGAGCTGCGGGTCTCGGGCGAGAAGAAAGCGCGCCCAACGCGGCAGCGACAGCACCCACTGGCGCATAGGCACGTGCGGAAGAACGCGGTCCAAGAGGTGCGTCGCGGTCCCCTGCATGCGGCGCGTGGTGCAGGAAGGGCAGAAGCCGCGGCCCTTGCAGGAAAAGGCGACCAACATCTCGTTCCCGCAGGAGGAGCAGCGCACGCGGGCAAAGCCGTGGGCGAGAATGCCGCAAGCGAGGTACCGTTCGAACTCCGAAATGACGAACCCGGGTAGACCGGCACCGTCTCCTCGCTGTTCCATCTCGGCGAGAAACGTCTTCAAATGAGCGCGAACGGTCGCGTGCAGCAGCGTCCGCTCCGGTTCACGGCGCCGATACCCTAAGCCGGCCCAAGCCGACGCCGTGCATGCCACATCCCCCGCCTCGCCCATCCGGCGCCGGCATGATCACGAACCGGGCCAACCTGACCGTCGCAGTGGTTTCCCGGACCAGAACCCCGGAGCGAGCAACGGGAGGGTCTCATTTTGGTTCAACCCACCCATTCTGAGACAGGCAAGAGCGCCCGAAGCGATGGTCTCCAGCATCAGCATTCGCGCTGCTCGCGCGGGCGAGTCAAGCCGATCAGGCGCTCATCGGGAGGTGCCGAGGCGATCGCGCATGCGCTGGACAGCGTGATCATCCGTTCGAACTCAGGAGTGTACTCGGGTTGCGGAATTCAAACCGCGGTTCATCGACGGGTACGCGAAGGCAAACCGGCAGAAGGCGTCCGGCATCGCGCACAAGGAGGCGTACCTGCGCCTTTACGTGCTGCCGCTGCTCGGTACGAAGCGGCTCGACGCGATCACCGACGAGGACATCCAGCGGCTGAAGGCGACCATGGAGCGCAAGAACGCGAAGACGGTGAACAACGCGCTGAGCGTCCTGAGCAAGATGCTCAAGGTCGCCCTCGAGTGGAAGGTGATCGATCGCCTGCCGGCGACGATTCGCCTGCTCAAGCCCGGAAGCGCCGAGATGGCGTTTTACGAGGAGGAGGACTACGAGCGCCTGGTGGAAGGTGCCGCTCACGTGGATGAGCGCGCGCTGATCGCGGTGCTGCTCGGAGGCGATGCGGGACTGCGCACCGGCGAAATGATCGCGCTGGAATGGACCGACATCGACTTCCGCCGCTCGCTGCTCCACGTGAACCAGTCGGAGTGGGAAGGGCACATCGGAACGCCGAAGGGAGGCCGTGCTCGGACGGTCAACATGACGTCGAGGCTCACGGCCGCGTTGAAGGCGCATCGCCATCTGAAGGGCCCGCGCGTGCTCTACAGCGACGACAAGAGCACCGCGGACCGTGACGCCTTGGCGAGCTGGATCCGGCGTGCGGAGCGCAGGGCAGGGCTGTCGATCACCGGCCGGCTTCACATCCTGCGGCACACCTTCTGCTCGCGCCTGGCCATCCGGGGGGCGACGACGAAGGCGATCCAGGAGCTCGCCGGGCACGTCAGCCTGACCACCACGCAGCGGTACATGCACCTCAGCCCCGCCGCGAAGGAGAGCGCGATCCGGTTGCTCGAGCTCGACGTCCGGGGAGAGAAGCGGGGAGAGATAAGGGAGAGCAGCACTGCGTCAGAAGAAAACGGGAGGTAGATCAGCAACGTAATGGCGGTAGCGCTTGGGAATCGAATTTGAAAATTACTGAACCGTCTAACAGGCTGATAGCTCACGCAAATGTGGCATTTCACTAACCGGCTCGGTAATTTCCAGGATTCACCGTTTCCCGCGCGTTCCCGCCCCAACCCTCGCGATCCCGCCCTGATTTTGGAGACCGGCTGGAGACGAGGCGTGTTCAGTACGTCGGAGGGGGACGAGCGCCGTGTCTTGCTAGAATTGCGAGCCATGCCGCCTGCTGCAGGTGCGTTCATCGAAGCCTCGACGGAGTACGCTGGTCCTCTTCGCCGCGATGAGGCACATGGATATCCGGAGGAGCGACGGCCTGGCAGCACAAAATGAAACCT
>VBKQ01000166.1:5130-7265 GCA_005879505.1 Deltaproteobacteria bacterium | reverse complement strand
GTTCGCCTGCTCGTCGTCGACGACGAGGATGATGCCCCGGCTATCCACGGATAGACTATAGCTCTGTGGCGCCCGATTCATTCGCCGAACAGAGCCTCGACGAATTCGTGCGCGTCGAACTCCTTCAGGTCCGCCACCTTCTCGCCGACCCCTACGTAGCGGACCGGGATCTTGAGTGTGTCGCAGATTCCGATGATCACGCCGCCTTTCGCGGTCCCGTCCAGCTTGGTGAGCACGAATCCGGTGACGCCGAGCGCGTCGTGGAACTGGCGCGCCTGCTGGATCGCGTTCTGGCCGGTGGTCGCGTCGACGACCAGCAGCACCTCGTGCGGCGCGCTCTCCTGCGCCTTGGCGAGCGTGCGCTTCAGCCGCTTCAGCTCGTCCATGAGGTTCGCCTTGGTGTGCAACCGGCCGGCGGTGTCGCAGAGGACCACGTCGAGGCCCTCGCCGCGGGCGCGGGCCACCGCGTCGAAGAGCACCGCGCCCGGGTCGCTGCCGTCCTTCCCGCGCACGATCGGTACCTGCGCCCGATCCGCCCAGACGTCGAGTTGCTCGCCGGCGGCCGCGCGGAAGGTATCGCCCGCCCCGAGGATCACTGACTTTCCCGCCGCCTTCAGCTTGGCGGCGAGCTTCCCCACCGTGGTGGTCTTTCCCGTTCCGTTCACTCCCACCACCATCACCACCTGTGGCGGCGCCGCCTCGGGCAGCCCCCCGTGAGCGCCAGATGCCTGCGAGAGGATGCGTTCGATCTCCTCCCGCAGCGCCGACTTCACCTTTCCCAGGTCGGAAAGCTCGCGCCGCTTGAGCCGCTCACGCACGCTGTCGAGCAATGCGGTCGCCGTGTGGACGCCGACGTCGGCGGAGAAGAGGATCTCCTCCAGCTCCGAGAGCGCGGCATCGTCCAGCTCCTTGCTCGCGCCGATGAACGCGTTCAAGCGGGCCATGAAACCGCCGCGGGTCTTCGCCAGACCTTCCGCGAGGGTGCGGCCCGCTTCCCGCTCCGCCAGCCTGCGGCGGGCCTCCTCCTGGGCGCGGCGCCCCGCTTCGAGCCGTGCCTCCTCTTCGGCGCGGGCCTGCGCCTCCGCCTCTTCGCGCGCCGCTGCTTCCGCCAGTCGCCGCGCCTTCTCCTGGGCCTCCTCGGCCTTGCGGTGCTCGTATTCCGCGCGCCGGCGCAGGTCGGCGACCTCGCGCTCGTAGCGCTGCAGCTCGGCCCGCGCCGCGGATGAGTCGGGCTCGCGCGCCACCGCCTCGCGCGCCGCATGGAGCAGCTCCTCGGATTCTCTCAGCTCTTCCCGGGCGTGCTGCTCCCGCGCCAGGCGCTCGGAGGGCGCCGCTACCTCCGGAACGCCGATCCGCGGCGGTTCGATCGTCTCCCGCTTCTCCGCCTGCGGGAGCTCCTTGGCGGGGCGCGCCCGGCGCGACACAAGAGCGCGCGCAAGGAGCGCCACGATCAGTGCCGCGAGAACCAGGACCGCGACGGCGGCGGCGATCTGGCTGGTTTCCAGGGCGAGCAGCACGGGCTGCGCAGATCGCTCAGGAAGTGGGAAAAAGCAAGGACGGGCTCACTCCGGCAGGATCGGCGGGGCCTTCGTGCTCACGGCGTCGAGGGGGAGCGGCCGGGGAGAGCCGGGCTGCGAAGCGACCGCCGCGGCGTGCCACTTGCGCCTGCTGCCGGTATCGATCCCGCATCTGGTCGCCGGGGGATCGCAGGCGACGACCTGGAAGAAGATCGCGCCCTCCTCCTGCGGCGGCAGCTCGGCCTTGTATCCGCCCCACCCGCCGGTCTCGTCCCGGACCATGTCGGTGAGCTGATCCTGCCCGTCGTTGCCGCGCCAGAGGACGGCGACCCGGTCGGGCATCTCGCCGTTGTCGCTCGGCGGGACCACCTGCGCCCGCAACACGATCGGCTGGCCCGGCGCGACGCGCGCCGGCGGATTGTCGGTGAAGATGAACGGCCCCGACGGCTTCTCCGGCGCGGCGACGACCTGCGTGGGACCCACCGCAGGTGCCGAGGCGGAGGCCTTGAACGTGATCACGTACGGCGCTCTTCCGTCGCCCTGGCGGGTCATCTGTCCCGCCTGGTTCTTGGCGGCGATGAAGTACTCCACGTTGCCGTGCGCCATGGCGCCCGGAAC
>VBKQ01000166.1:0-5024 GCA_005879505.1 Deltaproteobacteria bacterium | reverse complement strand
TCGGCTCCCGGGGCTTCCTCGGCGGAGGCTCGCGCCGGGAGACGGTCTTGCCGTCGACGGCGGGCCCACCCACGGCCACCGCCTTGGCCGAGGACCCATAGGTCGCGGGCCCGTTTCCCAGCAGATCGCTCGCTTCGATCCAGTACTCGGTGTCCGGGCCGCCCGGGAAGCTCGCCCGGAAGACGTCGTCGAAGTCGTTCTTCACCATCGGCGAGTCCTCCACCCTGCCTCCGGGCGAGCGGTGGTGGCAGATCGCGGACAGCACTCCGGTCTCGTCGGTGATGCGCGCCTCGACTTGGACCTGGCCTCCTTTCGCGCCCGCGCGCACCTCGGAGATCTGGGGCGGCTTGGTATCGTCCGCCCGCGCGGAGAAGGCGAGGCACAGCGCGATGACTCCCAGGATGATCGAGGGGCGCATGCCGGAAGAGTACCGCACGTCCGGCGGAGATCAACGCGGCACCGGAACGACCTTCCGCCCGATCTACGCCGCGGCGGTTGCGCCCTGTTGTGACAGCTTGACGGACACGGTCTTGGAGATACCGGGCTCCTCCATGGTCACGCCATAGAGCGAGTCGGCGCCCTCCATGGTGCGCTTGTTGTGGGTGATCACGATGAACTGCGAGCTCCGGCTCATCTCCCGCACCATCTCGTTGTAGCGGCCGACGTTCGCTTCGTCGAGCGGGGCGTCCACCTCGTCGAGGAGGCAGAAGGGAGTGGGCTTGATGAGGAAGATGGCGAAGATCAGCGAGACCGCCGTCAGCGCCTTCTCTCCGCCGGAAAGCAGGTTTACCGAGACGAGCTTCTTGCCCGGCGGCTGCGCGACGATCTCCACGCCCGGCTCGGCCGATGGATTCGCCGGGTCCTCGACGAGTTGCAGCTCGGCGGTTCCACCGCGGAAGAGCTTGGGAAACACCTGTTGGAAGCGGTCGTTGACGAGCTGGAAGGTCTCGCGGAAACGCTCCTTCGACGCCCGATCGATCCGCCCGATGGCCGAGCGCAGCTTGGCGATGCTCTCCTCCAGGTCCGTCTTCTGCGAGGAGAGGAAGGCGAACCGTTCGCCCACCTCGCGGGCTTCATCGATGGCGGTGAGCGAGACCTCGCCGAGCGCGTCGATCTTCTCGCGCAGCGAGTGCATCCGCTCCTCCGCCTTGGAGATCTCGAGCTGCAGCGCCGCCTCGCGCCGCGCCGCCGAGACGTCCGCGAGCTCCATCAGGTGCCGTTCGCGGACCTGCTGCTCGAGGTGGGTCAGCTCGAGCCGGGTCCCCTGCAGCGCCAGCTCCGCCTTGCCGCGGCGCTCTCCGATGGTCCGGGCCTCCTCGCGCGCCTGCCGCACCTCTTCGTCGCCGCCGCGCAGCCGCTCCTGGGCCTGGTCGTAATGCGCGCGCGCCCGCCCCAGCTCCTCGCGCAGCCGCTCGGACCCGGCCAGGAGCCGGCGGAGCTCCTGTTGGCACATCTCCGCTTTCGCCTGGAGGGCGGCGTCCCGCTCCTTGCCCTGGGCGATCTCCGCCTGCAGCTTCTCGCGGCGGGAATCCACCTCGGATCTCTGCTCCTGCATGCGCTGCAGCGATCGGGCGACGCCTTCCCTGCGTTCCGCCAGCGCGGCGGCGTTCACCTTGGCCTTGGTGACTTCGGCTTGCACGGACTCGGCTCGTTCCCGCGCCCGCAAGAGATCGCCCTGCATGGCGCGAAGGCGGGCCTCCCGCTCGGTCTGCTCGCCCTCGCCGGCGGCAACGGCATCCCGCGACGTCTGCTCATCGCGCGCCACCTCGTTCATGGCGCTCTCGAGCTGCTCGGTCTCGTGGTGGAGCACCTGATCGCGCTGCGCGATGCGGGTGAGGTCTTCCTGCAGCCGCGCCACGTCGCGCTCCAGCCGCAGCTGGGAGAGCTCCTCTTCGCGTTCCTCGTGGACGAGCCGCTTCACCTGGGTATCCGCCACCTGCAGCCGCGCGGACAGATGCTGGAGCCGGTCGGTGGCGAGATGCAGCCGCCCCTCCAGTTCCTGCACCGTCTCGGCCAGCTCCTGCACCTCGCGTCGCTTGTGCAGCAGCCCGTCGGCGACACCTTCCAGCCCGCCGCCGGAAACGACACCCTCCTTGTCCACCACCTCGCCATCGGCGGAGACGAAGGTCCGCTCTCCGGGGTTGCGGGCCCAGAGCGAGAGCGCGGCGGCGAGCGTGTCGCAGAGGAAGACGTCCGCGAGCAGGTAGTTGCGGAGCCGCTCGTGCTCGGGAGCGCAGCCCACCACGTCGACGGCGCGAACCGTGTCCTCGGGCGCGGGGAGATCGGCCGCTTCGGGGACCAGCGGCAGCTGCTCCATCTCCGTGAGCGGAACGAAGGAGGCGCGCCCCTGCGCCGCCTTGCGCAGGTAGTCGACCGCCTTCAGCCCGGCGGCGTGGCTCTCGACCAGCACGAGCTGGAGGCGCTCTCCGAGCACGGCCTCGATGGCCCGCTCGTAACGGGGCTCGACCCGGAGCATGTCCGCGACCAGGCCGTAGACTCCGTCGCGCCGCCGCTCCTCCTCCTCGCGCAGCATGATGGCCTTGACGCCGCGGCCGTACCCTTCGAAGTTCTTCTGCAGCTCGAGCAGCGAGTTGAGGCGGCTGCGCCGGTCGGCGAGATCCTCGCGGGTCTTGATCAGGAGCGCCTCGGTCTCGCGCTGGTCGGTGCGCCCCGCGGCGAGATCGGCCTCGGTGGCGACCTTCTCTTCGTGCAGCTGGCGGCGCCTCGCCTCCGTCCCGGCCAGCTTCTGGGCCAGCTCGTCGCGCTGCCGCGCGATCTCCTGCGCGCGAGCCTCCAGCTCCTCCTTCTCGGAGGCTGTCTTCTGCAGCCGCGCCGAAAGCTCCGTCCGCCGCCGCTCGAGATTGACCAGGTTCGTCCGGTGATTCGCGAGCTTGGTGAGGACGCTGACCGCCTGGTGGCGCTCCCCTTCCACCGCATGCTGGGCGTCGTGGATCTCCTTGAGCGCGGACTGCAGGGACTCCTCGGCCTGCCTCTGCTTCGCCTCGTCCTCGGCGGAGGCGTCGGAGAGCTTCTGCTGCTCGACCCGCAGCTCCTCTTCCTCGCGGCCGAGATGCGCCAGGCGCACTCCCAGCAGCGACACTTCCTCCTCGTGCTGCGCTTGCCGGCCGGCGATGGTCTCGCGCTCCCTCTTCGCGAACTCCATCTCCTGCTCGGAGAGGCGCAGCTGCTTGTCGATGCTGTGCGAGTGCTCCGCCAGCTCCTGCACCTTCTTCTCGTCCTCGAGCAGGTGGAGCCGCTCCGCGGAGAGGCCGGCTTCCAGGCGCGCGGCATGCGCGAGCGCCACCTTCTCCGCCTCGCCGGCCTCGTCCAGCTCGTTCGCCTGCGCCGACTCGGTCTCGCGCAGGCCGGCGTACTGGCGGCAGGCCGCGAGCAGCTCGAGCTCGCGCAGCTCGCCGCGCAGCTCGCGGAATTTCTCGGCCTTCTTCGCCGCGCGCTCGAGCGACTGCAGCCGCTTGCCCACCTCTCCGACGACGTCGGAAAGCCGGAGCAGGTTCTGCTCGGTGGCCTCGAGCTTTCGTTCCGCCTGCTTGCGCCGCGCCTTGTACTTGGTGACCCCGGCCGCCTCCTCGATGATCGCCCGCCGGTCTTCGGGCTTGGCGCTGACGATGAGGCCGATGCGGCCCTGCTCGATGATCGAGTACGCGCGGGTGCCGACACCGGTCCCAAGGAAAAGCTCGGTGATGTCCAAGAGCCGGCAGGCCGCCCTGTTGATCTCGTACTCGCTGTCGCCGTTGCGGAACAGGCGCCGGGTGACCGTGATCTCTCCGAATCCGGCGTACTGCGGCGGCACCAGCCGGCCGTCGTTCTGGAAGGTCAGCGAGACCTCCGCCATCCCGGTGGCGGGCCGCGACTCGGACCCGGAGAAGATCACGTCCTCCATCGCGCGGCCGCGCAGGTGCTTCGCGCTCTGCTCGCCCATCGCCCATCGGACGGCGTCCACCACGTTGCTCTTTCCGCAGCCGTTGGGGCCCACCACGCCGGTGATGCCGTCGTCGAAGGAGAAGACTACACGGTCGGCGAAGGACTTGAAGCCGGAGATCTCCACGCGCCGGATTTTCATCGGACCGCAGGTCAACACGATCGCCCGCGATTCTCAAGCTTGATTCTACTGCGTCAGCTGTGTTTCTACGGCCGGGAGAGGTAGGCGCTGCTCGTGTCGCAGAACCGCAGCGGCTCGCCGGCCCAGGGTCCGGCGTAGTCCACGCCGATCCGCGGGCCCCGCGCAATCCGCGGGCGGCCGCGCCGCGGCAGCACGATCAGGTCGCCGTCCGGATCGCAGAGATCGGCCCGGTTGTGCGAGGGCCTCACCCCGAACGCCTTGCAGAGGTTGCCCGGGCCGCGGGCGCTCGTGTGCAGCCAGGGGAGCGAATCCCCCACCGGCTCCGCGGCGCGGATCAGCACCGCGTTCGCGTCGCTCCCCGGTCCGCAGACGCAGTTGAGCATCTGATGGATCCCGTAGATCAGATACACGTAGGCGTGCCCCGGCTCGCCGTACATCACGTCCGTGCGCGCCGTTCGGCCCGCTCGCGCATGGCAGGCGAGATCGTGCTCGCCGACGTAGGCTTCCGTCTCGACGATCCGCCCCATCACCCACCCGTGCCGAACGCGGCGCGCCAGCACGCACCCGAGCAGGGCTGGGGCGACCCTGACCGCATTGCGGTCGTAGAAGCTGCGTGGGAGCGGTTCCACCGGCCAATGGTAGACTCGCTGCCATGGCGCCGCAGCTTCGACTCGTCTCGCAAGAGCGCGGACCCGAGCCGCTCGCGTCCTTCCGCGCCGACGCCCGCTTGCGCCTGTGGGGCGCGGGGCTCTGCGCCTGCGGCGCCATTGCCATGACGGCGGCCGGCTACCACCGCACGCTCTCCGCCCTCCTCGCCGGACCGCTCGCCGCCGCATGCGTGCTCTGGTCGCTGTACCTGCTCGCGACGTTCACCGTGCGCAGGGCCGTCCGATACAGGCTCACACCGCAGCGGCTGGAGGTCGAGCGCGGCATCCTCGGCAAG
>VBKQ01000165.1 GCA_005879505.1 Deltaproteobacteria bacterium | reverse complement strand
GAGCTTCAGCCCCGGGTTGCGGGGTCTATACCGCGCAGGTCCCTTGGCGGTGACCCAGTTCGAAGCGGCTGACGCCCGTCGCGTGTTTCCCTGCTTCGATGAGCCCGCCTTCAAAGCCCGCTGGAACCTGCAGCTCGTCGGGCTTCCCGACGGCGTCACCGCTCTCTCCAACGGCGCCGTGATCAAGGACCAGAAGGAGCCCGGTGGCGGCCGCACCGTGCAGTTCGCCGAGACCCCGCCCCTCAGCAGCTATCTGGTGGCGATCTGCATCGGCGAGCTCGCCTCGAGCCCTGAGAGGAAAGCGCGAGCGTACCCGGTGCGCACCTGGGCGGTGCCACAGAAGCAGGCGCTGACGGCGTTCGGCCAGGAAGTGGCCTGCGCAGTGATGCCGCTTCTCGAGGACTACTTCGGCCAGCCGTATGCGTACGGGAAGGTCGATCAAGTCGGCGTTCCGGACTTCGAGGCCGGCGCGATGGAAAACGCGGCCTGCATCACCTACCGCGAGGTCGCGCTGCTGCTGGATCCGAAGACGGCGCCGCTGAACGTGCAGAAGCGCGTCGCGGAGGTGATCACCCACGAGCTGTCGCACCAGTGGTTCGGCAATCTGGTGACCATGGTCTGGTGGGACGACCTCTGGCTCAACGAAGCGTTTGCCACCTGGATGGCTTACAAGATCGTCGATCAGTGGCGTCCGCAGTGGCGGGTATGGATGGACTTCGAGGCCAGCAAGGGGGCGGCGCTCCACCTCGACGCGCTCAAGTCGAGCCATCCCATCCGCGCGGAGATCCACAACGCCGAGGAAGCCGGCGAGAGCTTTGACGCCATCACCTACGAGAAAGGCGGCGCGATCCTCCGCATGATCGAGGCGTACCTGGGCGAGGAGAAGTTCCGCGAAGGCATCCGGCTTTACATGCGCCGGCACCGCGAAGCGAACGCGACGGCCGACGATCTCTGGGGCGCGCTCGCGGAATCTTCTGGCCAGCCGATCCTCGAGCTCGCGAACGGATGGATCCGGCAGACCGGATATCCGCTGGTCACCCTGGCGCAGCAGGAGGGGAAGATCCGGATCGCACAGAAGCGATTCTTCTCCGACCCGCAGGCGACCCCCGAGCCGACGCAGTGGCTGGTGCCGCTGGTGTTGAAAGTCGACGGGCGCGAGCGCCGCGTCCTCCTTCAATCGCGCGAGGAGACGCTCGACCCGGGCGGCAAGCCGGGCTGGGTGCTGGGGAACGCCGGCGCGCGCGGTTTCTACCGGACCGCTTACGACCCGGAGCTGCTGCGACGGCTGGTGGCCGCGCTGCCGGAGCTTCGACCCGAAGAGCGGATGGCGCTGGTCTCGGACCAGTGGGCGCTGGTGCGCGCCAACGCGGTGAAGCTCGATGGCTTCCTGCATCTGCTCGCGGGCTTGAGGAACGAAGAGGACCACACGGTCCTCGACGAGGTCGTCGGCCGGCTGGGATATCTCGAACATCGCGGCGTCAGCGACGCGGACCGCCCTGCGTTCCAGGCGTGGGTGCGCGGGCTGTTCGCCGGTCCGGGGGCGGATCTGGGCTGGAATCCGGCGCCGGCCGAGGACGACGAGCGGCGGCTGCGCCGGGCAGCGCTGCTGCGGGCGCTCGTGCTCGTCGCTCGCGATCCGGCGGAGATCGCGCGCGCGACCGAACGTTTCCGCGAGCACCTGCAGCATCCGCTCGCGCTCGATCCGAACCTGCTCGACATCGTGGTGGCGGCGGCGGCGCGCGAGGCGGACGAGAAGCGATTCGAGGAGCTGCGCGAGCGGGCCCGCACCGAGCTCGATCCGGCTGCCAAGCGCCGCTACCTCCACGCGCTGGCCATGGTCGAGGACCCGCGGCTCGTCGACCGCGCAGTGGCGCTCGCGCTGGATCCTTTCGTGCAGATGCAGGACTTCGCCAGCTACCTCGGGACGCTGCTCGGAAACCGCGCCGGCCGCGAACCCGCCTGGCGCCTGGTGCAGACCCGCTGGGACGAGGTGCGCGCGAAGGCCGACTCGCCGATGATCCTGCGCCGGCTGGTGGAGGCGCTGGGGAACCTGCCGGAGCGGCGGCACCTCGAAGAGGTGGAGAAGTTCCTGGTCGCCAATGAGTTGCCGCCGGCGAAGCAGGCGGTAGCGCAGACGCTGGAGCGGCTGCGCGCGGACGTGGCGTTGCGCGAGCGGCTGGTTCCGGAGCTGGCGGCGTTCCTGAGAGGACCTAGAAGTTGAACGTGACGATCAGCGTATCGGAGTAGCTGCCGACGGAGACGTCCTGCAGCGCGAAGGCGCGCGCGTAGTACGGCACGGACACAGCGTTGCCGGCCGGCACCGAGACCGGGGTTGAAGACCAGACCGTGTTCCGGGCCGCATCCACGAAGATGTCGTAGGAGAGCCAGTCCGTGCCGCCAGCGAGCGTCAGGCGGCGGCGGCCGTTCGCGAACGCCTGCCCCGCGTCGATGGTGACCGTGGGTGTGGTCGGCGGCGGGCAGCTGTAGGAGATCGTCCCCGCCGAATCTGTCGGGGCCGCGTTGTACACATTGTAGTTGCCGAAGACGAGCGCAGTGACCGAGAGGTTCTTGCAGCTGGGCGCGGCCCTCGCCGATGACGCAGCGGCGACGACCGCGAGGGCGAGGAACCAGCGTTTCACGATGCCGATCCTGCTCCAATCCGCGTTGCGGCTCCACAAAATTGCAAATGCGTGCGTGTAGGGAACGAGATGTGTGCAAAACGTCGATGCCAACCTGCAGATCGCCACTCATCTCTACGTTTTCTCTGTAATTTTTCGATAACCAATCGCTTGACTGCACACTTTTCCGGCTCATAATCTAGCTACCGAAGCTGGGGGGATACCAATGACGGATCGACGCGAGAAATCTTGCCGCCGCACCCGGGCCGTGTGCCTTGCGGCCCTGTTCGCCATGGTCGCATTCGCGCCAGATGCGCGCGCCGGGAGCGCGTCGACCCCGTTCACGGTGACGGGCAATGTGATTGCCAACTGCACGATCACCATCCCCTCTGGTATCGGCTTCACCTACGATCCGATCGTCGCCAACGCGAGCTCGCACGCCCTCGCCACCGGCATATTGAGCATCGCCTGCACCAAGGGGTCGGCGCCCAGCATCGGCCTCGGCCCCGGCCTCCACGCGGGTATGGCCTCGGCCGGTCCGCGCGCGATGCAAATGGGCAGCCCCCCCACCGCCAGCTACCTCGGGTACGACATCTATTGGCCGGGCACCACGACTTCGTGGACCACGGCCGCCCCGTATGTGCCTTCCGCGCCTATCAGCAAGGCGGCGCGAAACTTCAACATGGACGGCGCCGCGATCGCGGGTCAGGACGTCGCCGTCGGCAACACTTACACGGATACCGTCGATGCCACGGTGAACTTCTAGAACCCGCATAGGAGGAAGTCGTCATGTCTCGCACGTCCGTTCGGATCCTCGCTGCCGCCACAATCGCCGTTCTGCTCCTCGCCAACGCGCCGGCGCAGGCAACCGCCATCAGCAAGAACTTCAACGCCACGGCCTCGGTGGCGGCGAACTGCCAGATGAGCGCCGTCGGCGACCTCAGCTTCGGCGCGTACGACCCGGTGGTGGCCAACGCAACCAGCGGTCTCACCGGAAATACCAGCTTCACGCTGAAGTGCACGCGCGGCGCCTCGCCGGTGATCTCGCTCTCCGTCTCCAATCTGAACTTCGGCCAGAACGTCGCCGGCAAGCGGGCGATGAACAACGGCACCACCTCGCCGGTGGCCGGCAACTACCTCTCCTACGACCTGTTCGTGCCGAACGGCGTAGGCGATGCCACCGCCACCGCTGCGAGCGTCGCGTACTGGGGCGACAACACCAGCGGCACCTCGACCTTCGCGCCCACGGTACCGACGGTGGCCACGCAGACCATCACGATCTTCGGGTCGGTGCCTGGGGGCCAGGACGTGGTGGCAGGCAATTACAGCGACCTCGTGACCGCGACGGTCAACTACTAGTGATCCTGATCCGCGAGCGGCACATCGCGCTCGCGCTCGGCCTCCTCTGCGGGGCCGGGCGCGTGCGCGCTTCGGGCCTGAACATCTCGCCGGTGCAGATCTGGCTCACGCCCGATGCGTCGAAGTCGCTGCTCACGCTCCGCAACGAAGGGCCGGAGGACGCGCGCTACCAGCTGTCCGTCATGGCGTGGGACGAGGACGCCCGGACGGGGATGAAGCTCGGTCCCACCGAGGACATCCTCGTCTTTCCCACCGTCCTCGAGCTCAAGGTCGGGGAGACCCGCAGCCTGCGGGTGGGATCGATGGTCCCCTTCGGGCCGGTGGAGAAGACCTACCGCGTCTTCCTCGAGGAGCTGCCCGCGCCGGAAAAGCCGCAGGCGCGCTCCATGGTGCGGGTGCTGACGCGCGTAGGGATTCCGATCTTCCTCGCACCGGTGAAGCTGCTCGAGGATCGCAAGCTCTCCGCGCTCTCGCTCGGTGCCGCTGGCGCCGTGCTCGACGTGCAGAACACGGGGAACGTCCACCTCCGCGTCGACGCGGTGCTCCTGGAAGGCTTCGCCGACGGGGGAGCGAAGCTCTTCGAGAAGGAAACGCAGGGCTGGTATGTGCTGGCCGGCGGCCACAAGCGCTACGAAGTCGCGGTTCCGAAAGACGCGTGCACGAAGGTGCGCAGGCTCGTCATGTCCGTGAAGACGGACAAGGACCAGGTGTT
This sequence comes from Deltaproteobacteria bacterium, assembly GCA_005879505.1. GTDB lineage: Bacteria > Myxococcota > Myxococcia > Myxococcales > 40CM-4-68-19 > 40CM-4-68-19. The sequence continues at coordinate 66 of VBKQ01000165.1, read as the reverse complement.
CCAGGAGCCGCTCGACACGCCGGGCGGGGCCTGCGGCACGTGACCCTATGCGCGGGGGGGCGGCGG
>VBKQ01000164.1 GCA_005879505.1 Deltaproteobacteria bacterium | reverse complement strand
ATTCCGTCGGCGATCTTGCGGATGGTCCCCCGGAGAATCTTGCCGGACCGCGTCTTCGGCAACTTTGCGACAATCGCGGCCTGCTTGAAGCACGCCACCGGACCGATCCGCTCGCGCACCAGGTCGACCAGCTCCTTCACCAGCTCCTTCTCGTCGCGCTGCACTCCCGACTTGAGGACGACGAATCCGACGGGAACCTCGCCCCTGAGCTGATCGTTGACGCCGACGACCGCGCACTCGGCGACGTCCTTGTGCGACGCCAGGATCTCCTCCATCGCTCCGGTGGAGAGGCGGTGGCCGGCGACGTTGATGACGTCGTCGATCCGGCCCATGATCGACAGATAGCCGTCCTGATCGAAGAACCCGCCGTCGCCGGTCAGGTAGAACCCGGGATACCGGGAGAGATATGCGCTGACGAAGGTAGCGTCGTCTTCGTACAGCGTCGGCAGGCATCCGGGCGGCAACGGCAGCTTGATGGCGATGGCGCCATTCTGGCCGCGGGGGACGTCGGCCCCGGTCTCGTCGAGGACACGGACGTCGTACCCGGGCACCGGCTTCGTCGCGGAGCCCGGCTTGACCGGGAATTCCTCGATGCCGAGCGGGTTCGCGGCGATGGGCCAGCCAGTCTCCGTCTGCCACCAGTGATCGACCACCGGGATGCGCAGCTTTTGCTGCGCCGTGAAACGACGCGCCAGAAGGCCCCGGCGTCAGGCGTTCCCACCGGCTTGCCTTCGTACAAAATGGTCGTATTCCCGTTCAGCAGAGGGGCATAGACGATGTAGGAATGCCCGACCACCCAGCCGATGTCGCTTGCGGCCCAGTACGGCTCGCCCGGCCGGGCATTGTAGAGCGCGCCCATGCTGTACTTGAGGGCCACCGCGTGGCCCCCGTTGTCGCGCACGATTCCCTTCGGGCGGCCGGTGGTGCCGCTCGTGTACAGCACGTAGAGCGGATCGTTCGCGCCGACGGGCACGCACGGGGCCGGCTCCGCCCCGGAAACGGCCTCGTTCCAGTCGATGTCGCGGCCCTTCTGCAGCTCCCCAGCGAGCTGCGGCCGTTGCAGGAGGATCACGTTGTCGGGCTTGTGCCTGGAGAGCGAGATCGCCTTGTCGACCATCGGCTTGTACGGGACGATCCGGCCCGGCTCGAGCCCGCAAGAGCCGCAGACGATGAGCTTCGGCCGCGCGTGCTCGATGCGCGCGGCGAGCTCGTGCGCGGCGAAGCCGCCGAAGACCACCGAATGCACGGCGCCGATACGCGCGCAGCCAAGCATGGCGATCAACGCCTGCGGAACCATCGGCATGTAGATGACGACCCGATCGCCCGCCCCGGCCGGACTCGACGTGTACGTCGAGGGCGTTCTCGCAGGTGTTCAGCTCGCCCCCTTCGAACCAGCGCGGGCGCTGCGGATCGTTCCGGTCGAGCACCCGCTTCCAGGGCTTGCGCCAGCGCAGCGAACGGGCAGCCTCACCCCAGAACGCTTCCGGTTCCTGCAGGGATCGGCGGAAGACCTCCTCGTAGCGGCCCATGACGCCTCCGTGGAACGAACTCTCCGCGAGCCCCACCTGCGAAATCAAGGCCGCGCCGTTCGATAGCGTCCAGCTCTACGAATCTACGAATCGCATCGCCCTGCCCCGCGCCCTCCAGAGGGAAGAGCTTTGGCACGCGGGGTGAACTGAGGGCGCGCAACGAAGGAGAACCACCATGACGACCCTGGGAAAGACGCTGTTCGTCACTCTGAGCCTCGCCGTCCTGATCGGCGGCACGCTCGCGCTCCGCGAGAAGTCCGACACGACGTCCCGCGCGCAGCTCTCGCCTGCGCAGCTGGCGGAGATCGAACCTGATGCCAAGCCCGCAGAGGCGCCGAAGGTCGCTCCTCCGCCCGTGGGGAAGCAAAGCGCGCACACCGACGCAGAGCCGCCGGATGCCGAGCTCGAAGACGGCAGCGGCTCCTGAGCACGAAACTCGACGGGCACCGCGACGCCCGATACGTTCGGGCAGATGGACGACCGGCGCAAGTTTCACCGTGTGAACGCACCCGTCTTTTGCCGGCCGTTGGGACAGCCTCTCTTCGGCCGGCGCAAGGCGGTCGACGTCAGCCTCGGCGGTCTGCGCGTCTATGCCGACGACCCTCCGATGCCGGGCGACCGCCTCGAGCTGGAGCTGTTCCTGCCCGATCAGAGCGAGGTGGTTTGCACGGTCGAAGTGGTGTGGGTGGACGGACTACCCGATGGATCGCCGGCGCGCTACGACGTCGGGGTGAAGTTCGTATCGATCTCGCCTGCCGACCGCGAGCGCCTTTCGGTGGTCCTGAAATCTGATTAGAACCTGTACAGCCTAAACAGTAGTCGCCAAGTCGCCTTCGGCGGCCGCGACTAGCGCGCGTCGCCGAACCCGAGCACGCGCCGCGTCCACTGCAGCTCCACCGCCTCGTCGGCAAAGACCACTGAATCGCCGTCCGCGAGGCGCGCCAGCGCAGAGAAATCCTCGGTCGTGACCGGCCCGGTGATCCGTGCGCCCGGCAGCGACGCGCCCAACTCTTCGGGCTCGCGCAGCGCCTCGCCCGCGCTCTGTTCGCGAAACACCTGCGCTCTCTCCCGCGCCGCTTCGATCCAATCCGGGGGCTGTGGACCACGCAGGACGACCGCGATGCGGCGCTGCAGGTCCTCCCCGCGATGGCCGAGAACACGCGAGACGTAGCTTTCCGGCGCATCGCGCAGACGCCCGCGGATCAGGTCGAGCAGATCGAGCGGGAACGGCGCATCCGGGCAGATCACGACGTCCACCGTGGCATACGGATCCAGGCGCAGCCGCGCGTCGATCGCCCGCAGGATTTCGCCCCGGCGCGTGAACGGATCGGCCGTCCGGAACCAGAGCGCAACGTGCTGCCCGGAAGGCTCCTGGGGGGCGAATCCGTCGAGCCCGCCATCGACGAGATGGGGCCGGGGCCACTCATCGAGGCGGCGGCCCAGGCGATCCTCGGCGGCGAGCAGCGTCTCGAGGAGCGCCTCCTCGCTGAACGTCGCGGTGCGGCGGACGCGGTAAGGCGGCGCGGGGTCGAAGGCGACGCCGTCCTGGCCAGCCGTGGCGCGCATGGCCGTTCCCGGCAGCAATGAGAGCGGGAACACCTGCGCCTCGCCGGCCAGCCCGTTCGCCTCGAGAAACTCGATCCCTCGCAGGACGTCCTCGGGCGTGTCGCCGGGAAGGCCCACGATCAGGTCGACCAGCAGCTCGATGCCTTCGCCGTGCAGCATGCGCGCGGCCTCCGCCACCTTCTCCGGAGATCCGCCTCGCTTCACGCGTTTCAACGTCTCCCGGTTGACGGACTGAAGGCCGATCTCCAGGCGATCGAATCCGGCCTTCTTCAGCTTTCGTGCCTGCTGCGCCGTCAGGCCCTCCGCCCGGATCTCGGCGAAAAAAGTGAGCGCGCGGGCGGCGTTCTCGCGGATCAGTGCATCGAGCAGCGGGTCGAACTCCGGCCTGTGATTGAACGTCGGATCGAGGAAGACGACCTCGCGCGCGCCGCGGTCGCGAAGTGCCGCGATCAGCGCAGCGCTCTTTTCCACGTCCAGCAGGCGAAGGACGCTCGAAGAGCGGGGGTAGAAGCAGAACGTGCAATGGGAGCGGCAGCCGCGGACCGTCTCCACGTAGGTCGAGCGCCGCGGATCCACCGGGACCAGGTTCGCGAGGTATGGCGAAGGATAGTCGGTGAGCGGAAAGTTGGCCGCCGGCTGCGGCGCGAAGGCGGTGAACCCGAGCGGCCCGCGCTGCGCGACGCCCGGGATGCCCGCGGGACTCCTCTCTTCCAGGAGGGCGGACGTGACGCGCGCGAAGGTGTCCTCCGCCTCCCCGGTCACGGCGACGTCCGCACCGCCTTGCTCGAGGATGAAGGCGTTGTCCGGGCCAACCTCCGGGCCGCCGATCAGCACCCGGGTGCGCGGCGACCTGCGCTTCACCTCGCGCGCGAGGTGCAGGCTGCGCTCGCTGTTCCAGAGATAGAGCGAGAATCCGACGAGGTCCGGCTCCTGGCGCGCGATCCGATCGGCGAGCAACGTATCGCCGAGGGCATCGGTAGCGGCGGGCTCGATGACTTCGACCTGGAGCCGCTTCTCCAACCCATGCACGCGCACGGCCACCCCCAGGCAGCCGGCCGCAAGCGGCACGTTGCCGGTCGCCGCCAGCGCCGCGGGTGGCGGCACCGGGAGTTGGACGAGGCACAGCTTCTTCACGGCGGCGAGTATAGTGGAGCGGTGTTCTCGCTGACGTTCGATGACGGGCCCGGTCCGTCCACGGCGGAGCTGCTCGACGTGCTCCGCGACTTTGGCGTACGGGCGACCTTCTTCCTGCTCGGCCGCAACGTCGAGGAGGCGCCGTGGTGTGGAGACCCTCGCCGCGCGCGATCGATCGCCGAGCGGGCGGGGCGCGAGGGTCATGTCCTGGGAAACCATACGTACTCGCACCTGCGGCCGGACCGCTGGCGGGAGCTTGCCGCCGACCTGCGGCGCGGCGAAGCGGTGCTGCGCTCGCTGCGACCGGCGCCGATCCCGTTTCGCCTGCCTTACGGGATCCAGCGCGTGGAGCATGGATTCCCCTTGGGGACGATCGGCGAGCAGATGGACCCGCGCGTGGCGGTGATCGCGTCGATGGGGATCGCACACCAGCACTGGACCAGTGATTTCGACGACTGGACGCTGGGCGCCTCCGACGGTCCGGCGCTCGCCGCGAAGATGACCGCTCATGTGGAGCAGTGCGCGGCGGCAGGGATCGACGCCGTGCTCGATCTGCACGACTCCGGCACCGGTTCGAGCTTCGGCTACGAGCGGCCGGCAACCGTCGCCGGCGTGAGGCTATTTCTGCAGGAAGCGCAGAGGCGCGGCTGGAGCAGCTTCACCGTGCCCTGATCACCTCCGCGACAACCGGAGCGTCCGTTCGAATCCGTCGTCCAGGACTCGCAGGCTGGCGGTGACCGTCCCGTCGGCACGGCACTGGTACGTCTCTTCGACCTCCGGTCCGTGGCCGAGGCGTTGCACGGGAATGGCGGCGAGATCGCGCCCGCGCAGCGAGGGGTCGAACGGGAACAGCACCTCGTCCCAGGCGGCGAGATTGCCTTCGGGACGTCCGGCGTCGATGCGGCCGCACTCGACGAAGCGGTAATGGCCCACGTTGTGAGCGGCGCGGTAGCGTCGCGATACGTTCGTCGGCAACGGCGTGTCCTTCGGCACCAGCACGTCGAAGGAGATGCGGCCGCCGTGCTCGTCCTCGCGGAACACGCCGAAGTGCCGGGTGAGCCGCTCTGTCAGCTTGTATCCCGCTCCTTCGTCGAGGTGGATGGCGAGACCGATGGCGCAGGAGCCGAACGGATGCGGCGAGCGCCGCACGCGGTGCGCGCCGAACTTGTCGCGCAGCCTCCGGTAGACGGGCGGAAACGCGGAGGCGCCACCGACGACGTAGATACCCGCCAGCTCGGTCCAGGCCACCTCGTCGGCGCCGCGGCGCGGATCGCGCATCGCCGGCTCCATGGCCGCGAGCGTCTGCTCGATCAGTGGGGAGCAGGCGTCGTAGACATCGTCGACGGCAACCACCGTATCGTCGACGACGAACTTGCGCGTGTTCGGATTCAGCGACTCCTTCTGCTCGCGGACTTCATCGAGCAGTTGGGGGGTGAGCGTGCCGCCGCGCCGTTTCGTCAGCACCAGCCGCGCGATGGCTTCGTCGAAATCGTCTCCGCCCAGCCGCGAGATGCCGTTCGAGGTGATCACCTCGTTGGTGCGGCCCTCCATGTGGATGAGCGAGGCGTCGAAGGTCCCGCCGCCCAGGTCGTAGACGAGCACGTACTCTCGCTTGGCGGTCACGGTCTCGCGGAACCGATGGGCGTACTCGAACCCTGCCGCGCTCGGCTCGTTGAGCACCGCCTTCACGTCGAATCCGGCGCGCCGGTAGGCGTCCATCGTGATCAGCCGTTGCGCGGTGGACGCGTTCGCCGGGACGCTGACCGCCGCCTCGATCTTGTCCTTCTTTCGCAGGCCGGCATTGGAATGATGGAGCAGCTGCTCGCGGACGTGGGCGAGAAACCGGGTCAATAGATCTGCGAGCGCGAAGGAGCGGTTGCCGATCCGCACCTCCGCCTCCGGATGCCCCTCGTCGAGGAGCCGCTTGAAGGACCGCAGCACCGTCCAACCCGGCTCGCCTCGTCCGAAGTGCAGCTCGCCCTGCGGGTCGAGGGAGACGATCGAGGGGATGGCGTCCGTGTGCTCGAAGGAAACGATCGGGTAGTTCCCCCGATCGACCACGGATACGACCGTATGGGTGGTGCCCGCGCGCGCGGTACTCGTCTCGTGGGATCTCCCGGCAGCCGAGAAGCGACAGGTGCGGCGTGAGCACTTGCACGTCGAAGATCCGGAATCCGCGCTCCCGCAGCCGCTCCGCGCAGGCGGCAAAGGCCACCTTGGATGCGCCGCTGACGCGGTGGAACATCGACTCCCCGGCAAACAGGCCGCCCATCGCGATGCCGTACAGCCCTCCCGCGAGCGTGCCGCCCTGCCACGCCTCGATGCTGTGCGCCCAGCCCAGCCGGTGCAGCTGCGAGTACGTGGAGAGGATGTCCGGCGTGATCCAGGTGCCCTCGCCAGGGCGGTTGCCGCAGGCGCGCATGACGTCATCGAACGCCTCGTCAAAGGAGACGCGAAAGCCGGCCTTCAGTGCGCGGCGGACGGTGCGCGGCCAGGGCTCCATCGACTGAAGCGGAAAGATCGCCCGCGGATCCGGCGAGGCCCAGGGAACGAGTCCCTGCCGCACTGGCCAGGGAAAGATGCCTGCCTTGTACGCTTCGAGCACCAGCGCCGGCGAGAGGGTCCGGCTCACCGCTACCACGTCCTCACCTTGCCGCGGCTCGGGAAAGCGCACCCCGACGGGCGGCGGCTCGATCGGCGGATACGGGATCACTGACGCTCTTCCATCATGCTGCCAATGGCGAGTCGCCCCCGCAAAAAGTTATCGTCAGCCCTCGCGCTCCCCGATGAGGCGGGCGAGCTGTATCGGGCGCGCGTGCGGATCGCCGAAGCACTCCCGGTAGTCGTCGAGGCTGCGGCGGATCACCTCCACGGCTTCGACGCGGTCGTACACTTCGGGAATGCGGACGGTGCGGGCGGGCTCGCCGGGCATCTGCTTGTAGGTGAGGAAGTAATGCCGCAGCCGCTCGATCAACCCCTCCGGGGCGTCGGCGATGTCGCGCAGGCGTCCGTAGGCCAGATCGTTCTCGAGTACCGCCACGATCTTGTCGTCTGCTTCGTCGCCGTCGATCATGCGCAGCCCTCCGATGGGCCGCGCGCGGAGGAAGAAGTTGGCATGCGCCATCGACTTCTCGGAGAAGATGCAGATGTCCATCGGATCGCCGTCGCCGCGGATGTTGCCGCCCCCGCAGCGATCCGAGCAGCGTTGCCCGACCCGCGTGCCGCAATACGTCTGCGGGATGAACCCGTAGAGTGTCGGGGGCTGGCTCGAGTAACGCTGCGGGCGATCGACGCGCAGGTGCCCGCTCTGCTTGTCCAACTCGTATTTCACCGTATCGGTCGGGACGATCTCGATGTACGCCTGTATCACCCCGGCCGGATCTCCCGGCGCCACGCCATGCCAGGGGTGCGCCTGGAACATGGTCCCGACCAGTTTTTCCAGCTCATCCGTCACCACCCCGTGCGCCTATCACGAGGACAATGCGTGGTAAACAGACGCCGCCATGGCCAGCACGTTCGAGACCAAAGGACGCCCCTCGCGGCAAGACGCGCTCGACTACCACTCCAGTGGCCGGAAGGGAAAGATCGAGATCGTCGCGACCAAGCCGGTGGCAACCTCGCGGGACCTGTCGCTTGCCTACAGCCCGGGCGTTGCTGAACCCTGCCTGGAGATCGCCCAGGATCCGGATCTCTCCTACCAGTACACCGCCCGCGGAAACCTGGTGGCGGTGATCTCCAACGGAACGGCCGTGCTCGGTCTCGGAGACATCGGAGCGTATGCGTCGAAGCCGGTGATGGAGGGCAAAGCCGTCCTCTTCAAGAAGTTCGCGGACATCGACGTGTTCGACGTCGAGGTGGACGCGAGGGACATCGACACCTTCTGCAAGGTGGTGAAGGCGCTCGAGCCCACCTTCGGCGGCGTGAACCTCGAGGACGTGAAGAGCCCCGAGTGCTTCATCATCGAGCGGCGGCTGCGCAGCGAGATGCAGATTCCGGTCTTCCACGACGATCAGCACGGCACCGCGATCATCACCGGCGCGGCGCTGATCAATGCACTGGAGCTCACCGGCAAGCGACTCGCGGACGTGAAAGTGGTGTTCGTCGGCGCCGGAGCGGCGGCGGTGACCTGCGCCGAGCAGTACGTGAAGCTCGGAGTCCCGCGCGAGCACATCTTCATATGCGACAAGTTCGGGCTCGTCTACCGCGGGCGCCCCGAGGACATGGACGAGTGGAAAGGGGTCTTCGCGCAGGGCAAGCAGCCGCGCACGCTGGCCGAGGTGATCAAGGGCGCCGACGTGGTCGTCGGACTCTCGACCAAAGGCGTGATCTCGAAGGAGATGGTGGCGACGCTGGCCCCGAACCCGATCCTCTTTGCGCTCGCGAATCCGGTGCCCGAGATCCTGCCCGAGGAAGCGCAGTCGGTGCGCTCGGACATCATCATGGCCACCGGACGCAGCGACTATCCCAACCAGGTCAACAACGTCCTCGGGTTTCCCGGCATCTTCCGCGGCGCACTGGACGTGCGGGCCAAGGCGATCAACGATGAGATGAAGCTGGCCGCGTCCCGGGCGCTGGCGGAGCTGGCGCGGCAGGACGTTCCCGAGAGCGTCAGCGCGGCGTACGGCGGGCAGGTGTTCTCGTTCGGGCGCGACTACATCATTCCCAAGCCGTTCGACCCGCGCGTCCTCACCGCGGTCGCCCCGGCGGTCGCGGAGGCGGCTGTCGAGTCGGGAGTGGCGCGCGTGAGGGTCGATCGCGCGACCTATGCGGAAACGCTGCGCCGCCGGCAGGGGCGCACGTACGAAGTGATGAGCGTCGTCGTTTCGCGCGCCCGCAGGCGCATGACGCGGATCGCGTTCCCGGAGGGGAATCACCCTCGGATCCTGCGGGCAGCGCAAGAGCTCCTGGAGGAACACATCTGCACCCCGGTGCTGCTGGGGAACCGCGACCACATCCTCGAGCAGGCGCGCGAGGCGCACCTCGCTGCCATCGAGGACGTCGAGATCGTCGATCCTCTCCGCAGCGACCGGCTCGAGGGGTACGCGCGCGCGTTCTACGAGCTGAGGCAGAGGTCGGGGATCTCCTGGGCAGAGGCGCTGTACCGGATCCGGCAGCGGAACACGTTTGCGGCGATGATGCTTCGGGACGGAGCCGTAGACGGACTGGTCACCGGGCTGACCCGGACGTATCCGGAGGCGATCCGGCCGCCGTTGGAGATCGTGCGCACGCAGCAGGGCCGGCGCGCATCGGGCACGTACATCGTCGCGTTCAAGGAGTCGCTGAAGCTGTTTGCGGACTGCACGGTCAACGCGGATCCCACGGCGGAGGAGCTGGCGGACATCGCCATCTCCACCGCCGAGCTGGCGCGGGCGTTCGAGCTTACGCCGCGGATCGCGATGCTCTCGTATTCGAACTTCGGCACCGATCGGGGCGGCTCGCCGGCTAAGATGCGGCGGGCGGTGGAGCTGGTGCGGTCCCGCCGTCCGGACCTGGAAGTCGAAGGCGAGATGCAGGTGGATCCAGCAGTGGATCGCTCGGTCCGCGAGACGGAGTTCCCCTTCGCTCGCCTGACCGGCGACGCGAACGTGCTCATCTTCCCCGATCTGAACAGCGGGAACATCGGGTACAAGCTGCTCTGGCGGCTGGGCGGCGCCGAGGTGATCGGGCCGGTGCTGATGGGGATGGCAAAGCCGGTGAACGTCCTGCAGCAGGGGGCTTCCGTGCAGGACGTCGTCAACCTCGCAGCGATGACGGCGGTGCGAGCACAAGGCGAGCTGACGTACTAGCCATGTTCCGCAGACTCGGGCAGGCCGCAGTCATCGTCGCCGCATCGGCGCTGCTGGCGTTTACCTGGCACTGCGACCAGGCCTGGTTCGACAGGCACGTCTTCCTGCCGCAGCAGTTCTTCATCCCGGCGAGCCGCGGCATCGTCTTCTGGTCCCGCACCGTGGCGGCTGCCTCGGCGGTGTTCCTGTTGCTGCTCGTCCCCTTCTTGCCTCGTGGCGCTTCAGCGCGCCGCCTCCTGGTGGCCGTGCTTCTGGCGCTGCCCGCCGCCGAAGGCCTGCTTCGATCGCGCATGCGCCGGCTCACACGCCCCGAGTTGCTGGAGGCGATGGACGCGCTCACCGCTCCGCACCCTCGATACGGGGTCACCCTCGCTCCCTCCATCGATCGCGTTCAGCCCATGTCGGGGCGCCCGATCCGCTTCCGCACGGACAGGGAAGGACGTCGGATCCCTGGCGCCCTAAGCGACCCGGCCTTGCCGTCGCTGGTCTTCACCGGCGAGTCCATGGTGGCGGGATTCGGCCTGCAGTGGGACGAAACCTTTCCTGCGCTGCTCGGAGCCCGGCTGCACTTTCAAGTGATCAACCTCGCCAGCCCGGCCTATCGCGCAGATCAGTCCTGGCTGCGGCTGAAGGATGCGCTGCCGGAGCTCGAGCATCCTGTCGCGGTGGTCGGTGTGTTCATGCCTGGCCTCGTCGGCCGCAGCTTCGCCGGCCAGCGCCATCCTCGAGCGCGTCCGTCACCGTCCTCGGGCGTCGAGATCCTGCCGGCGGAGCCTGCGACGTTCGTGCAGCGCTCCGGCATGTACCGGCTCTGGCGTCACCTCTACTGGTCGGACGCGGAGGTCGAGGAGGGCGATGCTGCATGAGCTCTTCGAGGCCCCCGCCTTGGACTACGTCGTAGTCGAGGTGCCGCAGACGGAATTGCTTGCCGAGGGCCACCCGGGTCCGGCAGGCAGCATCCGGATCGCCGATGCGTTGGAGGCGCGCCTGCGCAGCACCATCGCAAACCAGTGATACGCGGTGCTCCGGCCTTGGCGTATCCTGCGCCGACCTTCCAAAGGAGGAACGATGCTCTTCCGCAAGCTGTTCCGGATGCTCGTGCTCGGTGGCGCCGCCGTCGGTGCAAACGCCGGCTGCTCCACCGCGCAGGCCCAGCAGGCGACCGAGAAGAAGGAGGATGCTCGATCGGCGATGGACGGCGGCACCGGCGCGCCGCAAGGCTCCGAAGCGAAGGCCGACGCCGGCGCCGGCGGAGGAGTCCAGGGTTGGTGACGGAGACTCAGCGCCGCATCGCGGCGGAAGCGTGGGCCTTCCGCACCCGGGTCGAGCACGAGGCGGCCGACAGGTTCACCCGGCTGGCGACGGCGATCTCGCGTTTCGACGCGGCATCGCCCCTGCCCGCGATGATGCAGCGCGCCGCCGAGGACGAGCAGCGGCATGCGGCGCTATGCGCCGGGCTTGCCGCGATCTACGGCACAGCGGCGACCGGGCTCGCGAAAGTCGTACCGATCGCGCCGCGAAGTCTGGAAGGGCGCGCAGCCGTCCTCTACGAAGTCGTTGCCGCATGCTGCATCACGGAGACCGAGAGCGTCGCGACGTTGACCACCTTGCTCGCGGAGGAGGTCGAGCCGGCCGTGGAGAAGGTGCTTCGGGCGATCGCCAGGGACGAAGTCGCTCACGGCAGGATGGGCTGGGCACACCTGGCCCGCGAAGCGGCCCGGTACGACGTTTCGTTTCTCTCCTCATGGATTCCGGCGATGCTCTCCGGCACGGTCGAGGAGACCCTGTTCCCGGAGGCGCCGCCAGACGATCGGGATCTCCTGCGTCACGGCGTCCTGCCGCCATCGCGGAAGAGGGCGATCTTCGCGCGCACGCTGGAGGAAGTGGTCATGCCGGGGCTGGAGACGTTCGGCATCGACGGCGCTCCGGCGCGCGCCTGGCTCTCCGCGCGCATCCGCTGATCGTCCGCTGCGCAGCTGTCCCGACGGGAGCAGTCCTGCGCACAATCGGCGGCGGAACGAGATTCCCCATGTTAGCGTCTGCCGCGTGCGTCCAGCCCCGTCGACGCTCGACCGGATGCTGAAGCCGCTGCACCGCTGGATCTGGGCGGACACCCGGCGCCGCGGCCGCAAGTTGCTCCGGTTCGCGGAGACCGAGGCCGATGGCGGCCGCGATCTGGCGCGCGCGGCCGAGTTGACGCATGACGCCATCTTGCGGAGGCTCTTCTTCCGCCACGCGGGAGACGAGCAGCGGCATGCCGATCTGTTCGGACGCCGCGCCCGCGAGCTGCTGGCAGTGGAACCCGGCGCTCCGGCCTTCGAGGCGAACTGGCTTGCTCCCGGCGAACGCGGGCTCGACGACCTGCGGGTAGAGGAAGAAGCCGATGAGACGCTCCTCGCATTCCTGCATCTCTCCGAGCAAGCGGCGGCAGGCCGGTTCGCCGCTTATGCAGAGGTGCTGGACGCCGACCCGCTGACCCGAGAGCTTTTCGCCCGCGTTCTCGAAGACGAGGCGTTTCACATGACGTACACCCGCAAGCAGCTGGCGCGGCTCTCTCCTGACAAGCAGGGCCTTCGTCTCTGGCAGGCCCGCGCAGCCAGGCTCTGGAGCGCGTATCTGCGCCTCGCGGCGAGCATCGCCGCAATGCTCGGTCATCTTCTTCTGCTGCTGCAGTACTTCCTGCTCCTGCCGCCGTTCGCGGTCCTCGCCAAGCGCGCCGCGCGGTCCGAACCGCAGGGCTTTGCCGCGGCGCGCCGTCCGACGCCCCTGAAGAGCCAGTACTGATGCGCATCCTCGGCATCTCCGCGCACTATCATGACTCGGCCGCCGCGCTGCTGGTCGAAGGCATCCCGATCTGCGCGGTGCAGGAAGAGCGCCTCTCGCGCCGCAAGAATGACGCTGCGTTCCCGCTCTGCGCCATCGAATGGTGCCTCGAACAGGCGCGGCTCGAGCCCGAGCAGCTGGATGCAGTGGTCTTCTACGAAAAGCCGATGCTCAAGTTCGATCGGATCTTGACCATGGCCCTGCGTGGCTTCCCGCGCACCTGGCGCAGCTTTCCGCGGGCGATGCAGAACTCGCTGGGCGGCAAGCTCTGGGTCAAGGGAATCATCGCCTCGCGGCTCGGCGTCCGCCCGGATCGGATCCTGTTTTGCGAGCACCACCAATCTCACGCTGCGGCTGCGTTCCTCACCGCTCCCGTGCAGCGCGCCGCGATCCTCACCGCTGACGGCGTCGGTGAGTGGGCGACCTTGACCCTCGGCCGGGGCGAAATCGACAGCCGGGGACAAGCGCGACTCGAGATCTCGCGCGAGCTCCGCTTTCCGCACTCGCTCGGAATGCTCTACTCGACGTTCACCGCCTATCTCGGCTTCCCGGTGAACGAGGGCGAGTACAAGGTGATGGGCCTCGCCGCCTACGGGCGGCCGGCATACGAGGAGCTCCTCTGGCGTATCGTACGCCGCACCGCCGACGGTGGAATCGCGCTCGATCTCTCGTACTTCGACTTCCACCAGGGCGCCCGGCAGAGCTGGTCGCGCAAGCTCGTCGCCGAGCTGGGACCGCCGCGCCATCCCTGGCAGGCCATCGACCCTTCGACGCCCGACGGCCAGCGCTGCGCCGACATCGCCGCCAGCGTGCAGCGGGTATTGGAAGAGATCCTGGTCGACCTCGCCCGCCGGCTGCAGCGCGAGACGGGCCTTCCGGATCTCTGCCTCGGCGGCGGGGTCGCGCTGAACGGCGTCGCCAACGCGCGGATCCTGCGCGAGTCGGGATTCAGCAATCTCTACGTCCCGCCCGCGCCAGGCGATGCCGGATGCGCAGTGGGCGCGGCGCTCTACGCCGACCGGATCCATTTCGGGCGTCCGCACGTCACGCTCCCCGATCATCCGTACTGGGGGCCGATGGTAGACGCCGCTGAGCTGGCGCGGATCGCCGCAGAGGATGGCCTGGAAGCGCAACGCCTCACAGAGCCGCAGCTGTTGAGGCGGGTCGCCGAAGAGCTCGCGCAGGGGCGCATCGTGGGTTGGATGCAGGGGGCCTGCGAGCTCGGCCCGCGCGCACTCGGCAACCGGAGCATCCTGGCGGCGCCGCACGAGCCCGCCATGCGCGAGCGGCTGAACCGTTCCATCAAGTATCGCGAGGAATTTCGTCCATTCGCCCCAGCGGTCCCGATCGAGCAGGCGGATCGTTATTTCGCGGTTCCGCCGGGGGGACTGCGGCTGGGGCGCTACATGTCCGGCGTCTTTGTGGTACGGCCCCAATGGCGCGAGAAGCTCGCGGCGATCACACACGTGGACGGCACCGCCCGCCTGCAGGCGGTCGATCCGGCGATGGCACCGCGCTTCCATGCGCTGCTCGAGGCATATGGCGAGCGGACCGGTATCCCCGTTCTACTCAACACCAGCTTCAACCTGTCCGGCGAGCCCATCGTCAATCGGGCCGTCGAAGGCTATTCCACGTTCCGGCGTAGCGGCATCGATCTCCTGGTCGCCGGAGATGCCCTGGTGACGAAGCGTCGGGCCGCGGAAGCGCTTCCGGAGGTCGCATGATTCGCCGTCGGAACAGGCTGGCGCGAACCTGGCTCATGCTTGCGAACGCGGCGCCGACGATCGCCGATGGAGCGCGCGGTTTGTGGCGTAGCGACTCGGGCCGCAAGTGGCTCACGCCGTTGCTGGTGTTCCTCTGCGCGACGGGACTGATCCTGATCGTCAGCGCCACGGTCGAGGCGCTGGCCCCATTCCTGTATGCCATCTTTTGACGATCTGCTGGCCTGCCCGCGCTGCGGCGGCCCGCTGCGCGCGCTCCGCTGCGATTCCTGTCCCGCGCAATATGACGCGCCCGGTGGAATCCCCGATCTCCGCCTGCCCGCCGACGCGCGCACCGAGCAGGTTCGCGGCTTCTACATGGCGGCGCCGTTCCCGGGATACGCGCCCGAAGAGACCTACTCAGGTCTACGCGCTCGCGCCTCACGAAGCGCGTTTGCGCGCAGCCTGGACGCGGCGATTCCCGGAGACGGCACCGTGCTGGAGATGGGCTGCGGCACCGGGCAGCTCAGCCTGTTCCTGGTGAGCGCGGACCGCGTGGTGGTGGGCGCGGATCTGAGCCGCGTTTCGCTGGAGCTCGCGCAGGGTGCCGCGGAGCGATTCGGCGTGAGCGGCGCGCGGTTCGTCGAGACCGACGTTCGCGCTCCCGGGCTGCGCAGGGAAAGCTTCGACGTCGTGATCTGCAACGGCGTGCTGCACCACACACCCGACCCAGGCGCCTCGTTCGCTGCGCTTTCGCGGTTGGTGCGCCCGGGCGGCATCGTCGTCGTCGGCGTCTACAATGCGGTCGCGCGGATGCCTTTGCGCATGCGGCGCTTGCTCGCGCGCCTGAGCGGCTACCGCTGGATTCCCGGCGACCCGGTGCTCCGCGAACGGCAGAACGAGCCAGGGCGGCGCGAGGCCTGGGTGCGCGATCAGTACCAGCACATCGAAGAGCACCGGCACACCATCGGCGAGGTGCGCGGTTGGTTCCGGGACGCTGGGCTTACCTGGGTGCGCGCATATCCGAGCACGCTGCTCGGCGGAGAAGCGAACGAGCTCCGCGGAGGCGCTCCTCTTCGACGTCGATGGCACCCTGGTGGATTCGGTGGACGTGCACGCCCGCGCCTGGCAGTAGGCATTCGATCACTTCGGCAAGCACATCCCGTTCGAAGCCATCCGCGCGCAGATCGGCAAGGGCGGGGACGAGCTGATGAAGGCGCTCCTCGGGCCGGAGGAGCTGAAGCGCCGTGGAAAGAAGATCGACGCCTACCGCAGCGATCTCTACAAGCGCAAATACCTGAAAGCGGTGCGCTGCTTTCCGCGCGTCTGCGATCTGTTCCAGGAGCTGCGCCGGCGCAACGTGCGCATCGCGCTCGCGTCCTCGGCGAAGCGCGACGAGCTTTCCAGGTACGAGAAGCTCTGCGAGATCGACGATCTGGTGGAGATCGAGACCAGCGGCGACGACGCCGAGCGGAGCAAGCCGCATCCGGACATCCTCGGCGTGGCGCTCGAACGCCTCGGCCCCGGGACGGCGAAGGACCGCGTCTACATGATCGGCGACTCACCCTGGGACGCGGTCGCCGCGACCCGCCTCGGCGTCCGGACCATCGGCGTCCTCTGCGGAGGCTTTCCCGAGGGGGATCTGCGGAAGGCGGGATGCGTCGCGATCTACCGCGACCCCGCCGATCTGCTGGCGCGGCTCGACGAATCGCCGATCGTCCGCTGAGCCCACCGCGCGAACGTCGTCGCCAGCTCGGCGAGCACGTCCCCGTCCGTGCGGCCGCTGCTCTTGCGAACGTGGAACGAATGGTCCGCGCCGTCGACGACGTGGAGCGTCGCCCGGGGCAGCCCATCGATTACCGGACGCAGCAGTGCCAGCTCGGCGAGGTCGTCGCGCGTTCCCTGCAGGAAGAGCATGGGGACTTCAACCTTCGCCAGGTGCTCCGCCCGCTCGACGCCAGGCTTGCCCGCCGGATGCAGCGGGAATCCAACGAACGCGAGGCCGAGCACATCAGCGAGCGGCGCCAACGACTGCGCCTGCGAGGTCATCCGCCCGCCCATCGACTTGCCGCCGGCGAACAGCGGCAGCCGTTCTCGCGCCGCGACCGCGACGGCTTCGCGAATGCGCTCGTGGAGTACGGGTGGCCGATCGATGCGACGTTTCCCCTGCTCCATGTACGGGAACTCGTACCGGAGCGTCGCGACCCCCTCGGCGGCGAGCGCCCCGGACAACTTCTCCAGGAAGGGATGGCGCATGCCCGCGCCGGCGCCGTGCGCCAGGACGTACAGGCACCACGACTCCTGCGGCCGTCGCAGGATCACTTCAGCTTCTCCGCGAGCCGCGCGAGCGCTGCCTGCAGGTCCGGATTCAGCTCGAGCACCGGGCTGAGCGGGTCCTCCCGCAACCTCTTCATCCGCGCCGGCGCCGTCGCGAGCGTGAACTTGCCCGGGTCGAGCTTGCCGTTCACCTCGCTCCAGCGCAGCGGCATCGATACCGTCGCTCCCGGGACCGGCCGCGCGCTGAACGGACCGGCGATGGTCTTCCCGTGCCCGTTCTGCAGGTAGTCCAGGTACACGCGGCCTTTGCGCGAGGGAATGTGCCGCTGGGTGGTGGCGATCTTCGGGTACCGCGACTCCACCGCCCGCGCGATCAGCTCCGCGAGCGTCGTCGACTGCGCGTGCGTCAGCTGGCCCGCCACCGGCAAGAGGACGTGCAGACCCTTCTGCCCGCTGGTCTTGCAGAAGCTGGGCAGCCCGATCTCCTCGCAGAGCTCGTGCACCGCATTCGCCAGCCTGACCACGTCCTGGAAAGGCGCCGTCTTCGGGTCGAGGTCGATGATGCTCCAGTCGGGGTGTTGCGGTCTCGCCATCCGCGATGCCCAGAGATGGAGCGGAATGGTGCCGAGATTGATCACGTACAGCAGCGTGTCGACGTCCTCGCAGATGAAGAAGTCGATGTCGCGCCCGCCTTCCTCGCTCCACACCCGCGCCGTCCTCACCCAGGCGGGCACGTAGTCCGGCGCGTCCTTCTGGAAGAAGCTCTTGCCGGCGATGCCGTCCGGGTACCGCGTCAGTACCACCGGACGATCGCGCAGGTACGGCATCAGCCAGGACGAGATCGCGCGGTAGTAGTCGATCAGATCGCCCTTGGTGTAGCCCTCCTCGGGCCAGAAGATTTTCTCCAGGTTGCTGAACGGCACCTCGCGCGGCGCCAGCGTGACGGGCGGCGTACCCGGCTCGATGCACTCGGCCGGCGCCTTGTCCGTGCGGAACCGCAGGAACGTCGGCTGGCGCAGGAGGCCCTCCTCCGTGATCTCCTTGTAGCGCACCTCGACCACGAGCTTCGGCTGCACCCAGGTGTGTCCGGACCCGCCCGGAAGCGGCCCGATGCAGGGCGGCTTGGGCAGCCGCAGCGCCTCCATCTCGGCGCGCGCGGACGTCAGCTCCTTCTCGCTGAAGCCGCCGCCCACCTTCCCGACATAGACGAACCCCTCCGATTTGCGCACGGCGACGTGGACAGAGCCGAAACCAGTCCGCGAGCCCTCGGCCCGGGTGAAACCCACCACCGCGAAGTCGCCGACGCGGTCGATGCGGACCTTCTGCCAGTCGCGAAACCGCCCGCTCCGGTATACGGACTGGGCGCGCTTCGCGACGATGCCCTCGAGCCCGAGCTCGCGCACGCTGGCGTAGAGGGCGCGGCCACGGCCTTCGACGTGCTCGACGGCGCGGATCGGTCCCGCCTCGGGCACCAGGCGCAGCAGCAGCTTCTTGCGCTCGACCAGCGGGAGCGATCGCAGATCGTAGTCCTCGAAGGCGAGCAGATCGAAAAGGAACAGCGTCGCGGGCAACTCGGCGGCGGCCTGATCCACGTCTCGCGGCGCCGTCAGCAGCGCGCGCTTCTGCAGCCGCTGGAAGACGGGCCGGCCGGTATCGTCCAGCACCACGATCTCTCCGTCGGCAACGAATCGTTCCGCGGGCAGCGCGAGCAGCGCGCGCGCCAGGTCGGGAAATACCGCGGTCGCGTCCG
>VBKQ01000163.1 GCA_005879505.1 Deltaproteobacteria bacterium | reverse complement strand
AACTCCGTCAAGAGCTCGTCGACCCTCTGCTCCTGCTGCTCGCGGGACATCGCCGACCCCTCGAGCACGAGGAGGAAGTTCTGGCGAACGGTGAGCTTGCGGAAGATCGACGCTTCCTGCGGGAGGTAGCCGATCCCCATGCGCGCGCGCTCGTGCAGGGGGAGTCCGGAGAGATCGCGATCGCCGAGGCGCACCTCGCCCGCGTCCGGAGCCAGGAGGCCAACCACGCAATGGAAGCTGGTGGTCTTGCCCGCCCCATTCGGACCGAGGAGACCGACCACCTCGCCCGGAGCGACCGAGAACGACACCTCTTCGACGACCCGGCGGCCGCGGAAGCTCTTGCACAGGCCCCTGGCGTGGAGCGTGGTCACGGCGCGCCTCGTTCGCCCTTGTGCGCCTCGGGGCGCAGCCGGCCGCGGGCGCGCTCCACGCGCACTTCCTTGGTGTCGAGCCCGAGGTCGATGCGGTCGCCGGTGAGGACGTCGCCCTGATCGTAGAGCTTCGGGTCGCCGGCCAGGACCAGGGTGCGCGCCTTCGCATCGTAGTCGGCGTTCTGGCCGGTAGCGCGGCGGTCGCCCTGCCGGACGTCGACACCTCCGCGCAGTTCCAGCCTCGTCAGCTGCCCTTCGCCGTCGTAGCGGGCTTCCATCCTCGGGCTGCGCACCACGGCATCGCCGCGCCGAACGACCACGTCATCGGTGAAGCGCGCCAGGCGCCGCGCCTGGAGCAGCAAAAGATGATCCGCTTCCACCCTCACGGGCGTCGGCTGGCCCTCCTCGGCAATCGATCGCCGCAGGACCACCCTCGGGCGGACCACGTCTACGTCCTCGCTGTCGAGGACGCCGTGCTCGCCGTCTGCCGTGCGCGACCCGCTTTGCACGTGGACGTTGCCGCTCACGGTGAAGCGCTCGACCGACTGGCCGCCCACGATGGTGTCGGACGCTTCCTTCTTCCGGCCGCGAGGCCTGCGGGGAAGAGCAGCCTGCTCTTTGGCGTATTCGGCGACTGCATGCTCGCCAGTGACGTTCAGGTCGCCCCTGGACAAGTGCACGTCGCCATCAAGGACGACCCGGCGCTCCTGCGGCTCGATCCGCATGTCGCGCGCCTTGAAATCGAGGGGACCCGAAGGCAGTGTGGCCGCGGCCAGGAGCACGATCGCGCCCGTCATGGCCGAGCCTCCATCTGCAGCTTGCCTTTGACGCCGTCCATCAGCTGGATGACGCTTCCGTCCGTGCGCGCGAGCAGGCCATTGCCTTCGACGCGGTATCCGGGTCCCGCAGCGTCCACGTGCGTGTCGCTGCGAAGAAAATCGCCGTCGTAAAAGATCTGATCGGTGCGCGCGACATCCCCGCGGGCTGCGTCGACGCGAACTGCGCCGGAGGCGACGCCCTTGCGGTTGGCGATCTCACCGTCGACGCGATCGGCGACGAAACGCACCGAGCCGAAGGCAGCGAGACGGCTGCCGGGCTCCGGTTGGATGACTCCGCGACCGTGCGATGCCTGGAGCCGGGCACCGGCGCGATGGTAGTCCAGCCGATCGGCCGTCCCACGCGCTACCATCCGCCCCTCGGACAACCGGGCGAGCGCCACCCCCTGCAGCGACAGGTCAGGAGCGTCCGCAGGTGTGGAAACGGGGGATATCTGCGGGCTTACGGCGTTCCCGCAGGCAGCTGCCAGTGCGAGCGCCATGACTCCCGAAGCAGCGCTGGCATTCTGGCTTCTCATTTGCAAGGGAAGGCTATCACCGCGCCCGTCCGGTGTCGAGGCGTTGCCGCGGGTTTTTCTGTTCGGTCCCGAACTACTTTTCCTCTGAAATATCAAGCTGCTGTGTCCGCCAGCGCGGGTGCATCCAGACCCACTCGTCAGGGCGTTTCCGGACCTCGTCCTCGATGGCTTTTGTCGCCGCCGCGGTAAGCGCGAACGAATCGCGATCGCGATCACCCGTGCGCGGAGCTTCGATCCGGCGAACCACGATCCGATGCACACCGCTTGCCAGTCGATGGGCGCAAGCGAACAGCAGGGGCGCCCCAAGATGCGCTGCGAGGTCGCCGGCGGCCCGCGGCGTGAACGCGGGGCGTCCGAAGAAGGGAACGAAGTGTCCGGCTACGCGCGTGTCCTGATCGATCAGGATCCCGAAGATGCCTCCCTCGTCGCGCAGGAACCGGAGGATTTCGCGGGCCGACAGCGGGGCGCCCCGCCAGAACACGCGGACACCTCCCTGCTTCCGGCTCCGCTCGAGGAGCGCGGTGAGGCGCGGGTCGTGCGCCTCCTTCGCGACGGTGCCGCAGGGGATCCCGAGGGCGGCCACGCGGCGGGCGAAGAGCTCCCAGGCTCCGATGTGCGCGGTCGCAACCACCACGCCCTTCCCCTCGGCATGCGCTTCCCGCAGCAGCGCTTCGCCCGCGGGGGCCAGCTCCATGGTCGTGCGGATGTCCAAGCGGTGCGCCTGGGCCGTTTCCACTGCCGCCCGCCCCAGGTTTGCGAAGCTTCTGCGGCCGATGCGGTCGCGTTCCGCTTCGTCCTTCTCCGGAAAGGCAATGCTCAGGTGCTCCCGCGCGAGCCGCCGCTGGCGAGGGACGAGATACCAGGCGAGCCATCCGAGCGCGGCGCCGAACCAGAGCGGCATGAGCCGCAGCAGGGGCCACCCGAAGAGCAGCGCCCGGACGCGGATCTCGCGGCGCAGCCGCTTGCCGGCCGGCGCGGTCATCCCTGTGGGGCCGGCTTCGCTTCTTCCTCGGGCGGCGGCCAGCCGACCTTCGCGGCGAGGAGCAGCTCGCAAAGCTCGCGGACGGCGCCGCGGCCTGCCGGCCGCCGCGAAACCCATTGCACCTCTCCGAGCACCTCAGGGACAGCGTCCTGGGGGGCACAGGAGAGGGCCACCTTGCGCAGCGCGGGAAGATCGTTGACGTCGTCGCCCATGTAGGCGGTTTGCTGGAGGGGAACCCCGAGGTCAGCCGCGATCTGCTCGATCGCCGTTCCCTTCGCCCGGCTCGACCCGACCACGCGGTCGATCGAGAGCTCGCGGCACCGCTGCTCGACGAGGTCGGCTCGGCGACCTGTGAGCACCGCGAGCTTCACCCCACCGTACAGGTTGAGCAGGCGCAGCCCGTGGCCGTCGCGCACGTCGAATGCCTTGAATGCCTCGCCTTCCTTTCCGTAGTAGAGCCGCCCGTCGGTCAGGGTCCCGTCCACGTCGAGGACGACGAGCCGGATGCTCCGCAGCAGCGCGCGCGGCGGATTGCGGGCCATCAGGTGCCCAGGGCGCGGCGGATGCGGAGGGCGTCGCCGAGCAGCGCGTCCCACATCGGGAACGTGAGCGAGTTCGGCCCGTCGCTCAGCGCCCGATCCGGATCCTCGTGCACCTCGCAGAAGAGCGCGTCGATCCCCACCGCTGCGGCCGCCCTCGCCAGCACCGGCGCGAGCGCGCGATCGCCGCCCGTCGCGGTGCCCTGCGAACCGGGCTGTTGCACCGAGTGGGTCGCGTCGAAGCAGACCGGTGCGAACCGCCGCATCACGACGAGCCCGCGCATGTCCACCACCAACGTGTGATAGCCGAAGGAGGCCCCCCGCTCGGTGAGCAACACCTCGCGGCATCCCCCCTCGCGCAGCTTGTCGACCGCGTTCTTCATGTCTTCCGGAGCGAGGAACTGTCCTTTCTTGACGTTGACGGCGCGTCCGGTCGCCGCCGCGGCCAGCAGCAGATCCGTCTGCCGGCAGAGGAACGCGGGGATCTGCAGGACGTCCACCACCTCGGCGGCCGGCGCGCACTGGGACGGCTCGTGGACGTCGGTGAGCACGGGCAGGCCGACCTCCGCCTTGACCCGGGCGAGGATGCGCAAGCCTTCCTTCAGCCCCGGGCCGCGGAACGACTTCACGCTGGTCCGATTCGCCTTGTCGAAGCTGCTCTTGAAGACGACCGCAATCCCGTGCTTCTGCGCCACCTCCGCCACCTGGTGCGCGTGCCGGAGCGCGAACTCCTCCCCCTCGATCACGCAGGGCCCGGCGATCGCGACCAGCTGACCGCCGCCGAATTTCACGCTTTGGCCACCGGCGCGCCGGACGGGAGCACGATCTCCGGAGCGGTCGGGGTCGCCGGAACCGAGATCCCCTTGCGGACGCGCTGCTCGAGCGCCGCCTTGACGAATCCGGCGAAGAGCGGGTGCGCCTGGAACGGCTTGCTCTGGAACTCCGGGTGGTACTGGCAGCCGATGAAGTACGGGTGTCCCTGCAGCTCGATCACCTCGACGAGCCCGAGCTGCTCGTTGACCCCGCTCGCGACCAGCCCCTTCTCCTCGAGCTGCGCGCGATAGGCATTGTTGATCTCGTACCGGTGGCGATGTCGCTCGCTGATCTCTGGCCGGCCGTAGACCTTCGACGCGAGCGAACCCGGCTTGAGCGTGCAGGGATATGCGCCGAGCCGCATGGTTCCACCCTTCGCGGTCACCTGCTTCTGTTCCTCCATCAGCGAGACCACCGGGTGCGGCGTCCCCTCGTCGAACTCGTGGCTGTTGGCCTTTTCCAGGCCGCAGACGTTGCGGGCGAACTCGATGGCGGCCATCTGCAGGCCGAGGCAGATGCCGAAGAAGGGCACCCTGCGCTCCCGCGCGTACTTCGCCGCCGCGATCTTGCCCTCGGTACCCCGGACGCCGAACCCGCCAGGCACCAGGATGGCGTCGGCGTGCTGCAGCATGGTGTCGGCGCCGAGCTGCTCGATCTGGGTCGAGTCGATGAAGTCGAGCGAGACGCGGCAGTCGTTGACGATCCCGCCGTGCACCAGCGCCTCGTTGAGCGACTTGTACGACTCGGTCAGCTCGACGTACTTGCCGACCACCGCGATGCGCACCTCGCGGTGGGGCTCCTTGATGGCCTTGACGATGCGCTCCCACTTGTCCAGCCTCGGCGCCCGGCTCCAGATGTTCAAGAGCTCCGCCACGCGGTCGTCGAGCCCTTCCTCGTGCAGGGCGAGCGGCAGCTCGTAGATGGTCTGCACGTCCACGGCGGTGAAGACCGACCCCGGCTCCACCGAGCAGAAGAGGGCGATCTTGTCCTTGATCTCCTTGGAGAGCGGACGGTCGGTGCGGCAGAGGAGGATGTCCGGCTGGATGCCGATCTCGCGCAGCTTCATCACCGAGTGCTGCGTCGGCTTGGTCTTCACCTCGTGCGCGGTGGAGATGTAGGGCACGAGCGTCAAGTGGATGTAGATCGCGTTCTCGCTGCCGACGTCGTACTTCATCTGCCGGATGGCCTCGAGGAAGGGGAGCGATTCGATGTCGCCCACCGTGCCGCCCACCTCGACGATCACGATGTCGTTCTCTTCGGCGGCGCTGAAGATGAAGCGCTTGATCTCGTCGGTGATGTGGGGAATCACCTGGACGGTCTTGCCCAGGTACTCGCCCTGCCGCTCCTTGTTGATCACGTTCAGGTAGATGCGCCCGGTGGTCGCGTTGTTGTTGCGCGACATCTTCGCCGTGCTGAAGCGCTCGTAGTGCCCGAGATCGAGATCGGTCTCCCCGCCGTCGTCGGTGACGTACACCTCGCCGTGCTGGAAGGGGCTCATCGTGCCGGGATCGACGTTGATGTAGGGGTCGAGCTTGAGGTGGGTGATCTTCAGGCCGCGGTTCTCGAGCAGAGCGCCGAGCGAGGCGGACGACAGCCCCTTCCCCAGCGACGACACCACGCCGCCGGTGACGAAGATGAACTTGGTCCGCTTGCCCCGGGGGTCACTGCGGCGCTCCGTGCGAAACGCGCTCATCCGTTCCTCCTTTGCTCGTCTGCGAACAACCGGCGCACCCTCTCCAGATCTTCCGGCGTGTCCACCGCAGCCGGGCGATGGTCGACCACGGCGACTTCGATGGGGATGCCGTGCCAGATGGCGCGCAGTTGCTCGAGCCCCTCGGCCCGCTCGAGTGGGGTTTCCTCCAGCCTCGCGAAGCGCCGCAGCGTCTCCG
>VBKQ01000162.1 GCA_005879505.1 Deltaproteobacteria bacterium | reverse complement strand
TCGAGCAGGATCACCACGTCCCGGCCGCCTTCCACCAGCCGCTTGGCCTGCTCGATCACCATCTCCGCCACCTGCACGTGGCGGGTGGCGGGTTCGTCGAAGGTGCTGGAGACGACCTGGCCGCGCACCGTCCGGAGCATGTCAGTCACTTCTTCGGGTCGCTCGTCGATCAGGAGCACGATCAGGAACGCGTCCGGATGGTTGGCAGTGACGGCATGCGCGATGTCCTGCAGGAGCACCGTCTTGCCGGCCCGCGGGGGAGCGACGATCAGGCATCGCTGCCCGAAGCCGATCGGATTGAGCAGGTCGATGATGCGCGTGCTCATGTCGGTGCTCTTGTGCTCCAGGTTGATGCGCCGCGTTGGGTAGAGCGCGGTGACGTTGTCGAAGAGCAGCAGCTGCTTGCCTTCGACGGGCTCCTGGAAGTTGATCTGGTCGACCTTGAGAAGGGCGAAGTAGCGCTCGCTGTCCTTGGGCTGGCGGATCTGCCCCTTGATCATGTCGCCGGTGCGCAGGTTGAAGCGGCGGATCTGGGACGGCGAGACGTAGATGTCGTCGGGCCCGGGCATGAAGGAGAAGTCCGGGCTGCGGAGGAACCCGAACCCGTCGGGCAGCACCTCCAGCACGCCTTCGGCGGTGATCGGAGTGTCGCTCTTCTGCGCCTGCAGGATGTGGAAGATCAGCTCCTGCTTGCGGAGCGCTCCCGGCGCCTCGATGCTCAGCTCCTTCGCCAGCTTGGCGAGGGCCAGGATCTTCATTTCCTTCAGCTCGGACAGGTTCATCTGCGGGAGAGCGCTGCTCGCCCGGTCGGACGGCGCGCATGCATGCGTGTGGGACTGAGTCGGAAGCGGAGTGACTGTAGCGGCCCATGCGCCGAGCGTCAATGCGTTATTCTCCGCAGGGCATGGAAAACCCCGCCGCCCGCGCGGAAGAGCTGCGGGCCCAGCTCCGCGACGCGAGCCACCGCTACTACGTCCTGGACGCGCCCACCGTGAGCGACGCCGAGTACGATCGCCTCTTCCGCGAGCTCGAGCAGCTCGAGGCGGACCACCCCGACTTGATCACGCCCGATTCGCCCACCCGGCGCGTCGGGGCGGCCCCGAGCGAGAAGTTCGCCAAGGTCACGCACCGGCGGCAGATGATGTCGCTCGCCAACGCGATGACCGAAGACGAGTTTCTCGAGTTCGACGCCCGCGTGCACCGGTTGTTCGGGGACGAGCCCCTCCGATACGTGGTGGAGCCGAAGCTCGATGGTCTGGCGGTCACGCTCAGGTACGAGAACGGCCGGCTCGTGCAGGGCGCCACCCGCGGGGACGGTCTCACCGGCGAGGACGTCACCGCGAATCTGCGCACCATCAAGATGGTCCCCCTGCAGCTCGGTGGACGGCCGCCGGCGGTTTTCGAGGCGCGCGGGGAGGTCTTCATCAACAAGCGGGACTTCGTGCGCATGAACGAGGAACGGGAGAAGGCCGGAGAACCTACCTTCGTGAACCCGCGCAATTGCGCCGCCGGATCGCTGCGGCAGCTCGATCCGCGGATCACCGCGCAGCGGCCGTTGAGCATCTTCTTCTACGAGGTGGGCGAGACGCCGGGGCTCACCTTCGCGACCCATTGGGAAAAGCTCGCCCTGCTGCGGGAGCTCGGGCTGCGCACCAACCCAGAGAACGCGCTCTGCGAGAGCCTGCCGGAGGTGAAGGAAAAGTACCGGCGCATGCTCGCGATGCGCCACGAGCTGCCCTACGAGATCGACGGCAGCGTGGTCAAAGTGGATTCGGAGGATCAGCGCCGCCGGCTGGGAGCGGTGTCGCGGACGCCGCGCTGGGCCATCGCATACAAGTTCCCCGCGGAGGAGGAAGCGACGACCGTCGAGGACATCTTCGTCAGCGTGGGCCGCACCGGAGCGTTGACCCCCGTCGCCGCGCTCCCGGAGATCGTCCGGGTGATCCTCGAATCGCGACCTGCCGGCAGCCGCCCCTGGGAGATGCCGAAGCAGTCCCCGGCATGCGGGACGCCCGTGGTGCGCGAGGCGGGCGAGGCGATCACCCGCTGCCCGAATCCGACCTGCCCGGCGAAGAGCGTCTCCCGGCTCCGGCATTTCGCCTCGCGTCTGGCGATGGACATCGAAGGTCTGGGAGTCGAGACCAGCATTCAGCTGACGGAAACGGGTCTGGTGAAGACGCCGGCCGATCTCTACCGGCTCACCTACGACCAGCTCGTCGGCCTGGATCGATTCGCCGACCTCTCGGCGCGCAATCTCCTCGCCGCCATCGAGGCCTCGAAGAAGCGGCCGCTCCGGCACGTCATCTACGCCCTCGGCATCCGCATGGTGGGCGAAGCGACGGCGGTGGCCCTGGCGCGCCGGTTCGGGTCGCTGGAGGCGCTGATGAACGCGTCCGTCGAGGACCTCCAGTCCGTGCGCGACGTCGGCCCGGAGGTGGCGCAGCAGATCCACGACTTTCTCGCCCTGCCCGGGCAGCGGGAGATGATCCGCCAGTTCCTCGCAGCGGGAGTAAGTCCGGAGCCCGAGCCCGCGGTTGCAGCCGCGGGACCCCTCGCGGGGAAGTCCGTGGTGCTCACCGGTACCCTGGCGCAGTATTCTCGCGAGGCGGCGAAGGCGGAGATCGAGCGCCGCGGCGGTCGCGTATCCGGCTCGGTCAGCCGGAAGACGGACCTGGTAGTGGCGGGAGGAGATGCCGGAAGCAAGCTGAAGAAGGCACAGGAGCTCGGCGTGCGCGTCGTGGACGAAGACGGCTTCCGGGAGCTGCTCAAGTGACGAGGGCCGATCTGTTGATCAGCGGCCGCGTGCAGGGAGTGTTCTATCGGGCCAGCGCGCAGCAGGAAGCGATGCGCCTCGGGCTGGCGGGCGAGATCCGCAATCTTCCCGACGGACGCGTCGAGGCGGTGGTGGAAGGCCCCAAGGAACGCATCGAGGAATTCATCGAGTGGTGCAAAAGCGGCCCGCCATCGGCCGAGGTGGCGCACGTGGGGGTGCGCTGGTCCGCTGCGCGCGGCGAGTTCCGGACGTTCATGGTCACCCGGTAGCCTGCCTGCCCGCTCCCCTTCCAGTCGGGCGTACGAAAAGGTAAGCTAAAAAAGCCATTTGTATGCGCTCCCGAGGTTCGCGCCGGTGCCCGACGATTCCCGGATGAAGACGGACTTTGCCGTTCATCTCGACGGCAACAAGCTCCAGGGGGAGGAGGCGGGCGCAGTCCTCGGCATCCGCGTCTTCCAGACGCGGTCCGGCGCGAGCGCGTTCGAGATCATCGTCTCGGACCCAGAGCTGAAATGGCAGGGCAAGCCGACCTTCACCGATTGCAAGGAGGTGAAGATCGAGCTGGGCCCCACCGGGAAGCTGAAGAAGGTGTTCGACGGGGAGGTGACGGCCTGGCGCACCGAGCTGGAGCGCTCGGGCCCGACCGTCCTGGTTCTGCGCGGCCTCGATCGCTCGCACCGGATGATGCGGGCGAAGAAGACGAAGACGTACGCGAACGCGTCGCCGATCGATTGCGCGACCCAGATCGCCGGGCAGTACGGGTTGACGGCGAAGACGCGCGCGGGCT
This sequence comes from Deltaproteobacteria bacterium, assembly GCA_005879505.1. Taxonomy (GTDB): domain Bacteria; phylum Myxococcota; class Myxococcia; order Myxococcales; family 40CM-4-68-19; genus 40CM-4-68-19. Next base: position 3,402 of record VBKQ01000162.1, on the reverse strand, counting down.
CGCCGCCGCCGGTCAAGACGTTCCGCTTCCAGGCGAATCAGTCGGACTACGAGTTCCTTCGCTCGATGGCGGATCTCGAAGGATTCATGTTCTGGATCGAGGGGACCGAGCTGCACTTCGAGCGGCCGCAGATCCCGAGCAACGACGACGCCGAGTTCAGCTTCGGCGAGGACGTGAAGACGTTCCTGCCGGTGGCGAACTTCCGCAAGCCGGCGGTGGCCGTCGAGGTGGGGGCGTGGGACGTCACCGGGAAGGCGGAGCTGACCGGCACGGCGCAGACGGGCGACGAGCTCTGGTCGGTGCCCGGCGTCAAGCCAGGCGCGAATCTGGCGAAGTTCACCTCGACCAAGCGGGAGCTGTCCCTGGTCGAGTCGCGGGTCGCGACGCAGGAGCACGCGGATACGGTCGCCAAGGCCGCGCTGACCTGGCGGGCGATGGAGTTCATCACCGCCGAAGTGGAGGTGGAGGGCGACCCGAAGGTAAAGCCCGGGGCGCTGGTGAACATCAAGAAGGTCGGCCCGTACTCGGGGCATTACCTGGTCACCGAGGCGAACCACTTCTACGACGCCGCCGGCTACAACTGCATCTTCTACGTCGCGCGGGACAAGTGGGGGAACTCCGCGGCCGTGGCGCAGCAGCGGGCGGCCGCGAGGCAGCAGGCGGCGCCGAGACCGGCGCCGGCGCCGCCGCCGAAGCAGGTTTCACCGAACGATTTCGTGCTCCAGGTGCTGGACGATGGGACTGGCAAGCCCGTCGCCCAGGTCCAACTGGAGCTCACGCTTGCCAACGGCTCTACCAGGCATCTTCGCACCGACGCCGAGGGCTTCGTCGAAGCGAAGGACGCGGGCAAGGGCCAGAACAAGGCCGGCAGCCCGCTCGAAGGGGCGGTCTTGCAGCGCACGGTCGGGTTCGTAGGCAAGGGCCCACGCTCCGGCGGCGGATCCCGCGCCACCTCGCCGGATTTGCCGGCGCTCGAGCGTCCCGCGATCATCGCCAGCGTCCAGGAGCACAAGGTAAAGACGGGCGAGACGCTCGCGATGCTCGCCTCGAACAACGGTCTTTCCTGGGAGGCGCTGGCGCGATTCAACTGGGGCGTCTCAACTCCCGCGGAGATCAACGAGGCGCTTCGGGACAAGGTCGGCTGCATGAAAAAGACTCGGGACGGGAAGAATTACCTGTTCGACGACTCGGACGACCCGGGCATCGTCTACATCCCAAAGCCATGGAACGAGTCGGCTCTGGCATCCGGGCAGCCGCACATCATCCGCGTTCGCCGCATCGCCGGCAGGCTGCCCGACCTGAAGCTCCTCTATCAGATCGACCCGCAGGCGAAATCGGCCAAGGACGACGTCCTCGTCCTGGAGGCTGAGGATGGGAGCTGGCGCCACGAGATCCAGGTCGGCAGCCTGTCCGAGGTCGAGCCCCACTGGGTGGAGCTGGTCTTTCCCCAGCCACCCGCCGGTGTGCTTTTCAACCTCATCCAGAATCCGGGGGACGGCGAGTCTCCGATGTTCGTCTTCAAAGGGGCCTCGTATGGTGACCTCCGCTAGGGCCGCTGCCCTGGCCCCGCTGCTGCTGCTCTCGGCGGCGTGCAGGCAGAAGTCACCGGATGCGTTGTCCCCCGATGCGGGCCCTTTCGAGCGATCCAGGCTGTGGGACTACCCGGACGAGCGTTGGGACGCATCCGACATGCAGAAGGAAGCGCGCCTGCAGTTCGTCTGGGCCGCCCCCGACGAGAAGACCCCCTCGATCTTCACCATGAAGCTGGACGGAACGGATATCCGCCGCGTGATCGGGCCGGAGCGGCTCTTCACGGGCGACGCGAAGTACCTGCAGCAGACGCCGGTCCGTTCGCCCAATCGAAGGTTCGTCGCCTGCATCGGGGATGACGCACAGGGCAACGAGGTGCGATTCCTCGTCGACCTTCAAGAGCGTTCGGTGCGGACGTTGATGAAGGCGACCAACCCGACCGGGCTCACCTGGACGCCGGACAGCCGCCGGATCTTGTTCTACGGCGATGACAGGCTCTGGCAGTACGACCTCGAGACCGGCGCGCTCACCCCCCAGCCGACAAACATCGGGCCGTACGGCCTTCATCTGGTCGATGGCGGTCGCCGTCTGCTTGCGCTGCGCGAGGGCGCTGTCGAAGTACGCGATCTCGACGGCAAGCTACTCAAACGCATCGACGTCCCCTACAGGACCGCCGCGCAACACGCGATCTCGCCCGACGGCCGATTCATCGCGGTGCAGCAGGTGCCCTTCGTGATCGTCGACCTCGAGCACCCCGCGAAGCCCATCTTCAGCAGCCCGGATACGTTCTTCAGCCCGACATTCGGCCCGGACGGCGGCACGCTCTATTTCTTCACGGGGTACCTCAACGCACTCGACGTCGCGTCGGGCGCTGTCAGGAAGCTGGCCAGGCTCCCGTCGCCATGGACAGCGTCCGCGGCGACGACTCTCCCGCCCGTGGTGCACGGATGAGCCCCGCCCGGCTCGGCGCGACGTACATCTTCTCGGGTCCCGCCAAGACCGGAGCGAGCGGCCACCTGGAGCCCGAGCCGAATTCGCTGTCGCCGGTGCGCAATCTGATCTTCTTCGTCGAGGACGCCGGCAGGCCGGGGACCATGGTCTGCTGGTCGACCGACGCCAAAGGTCTCGTGTATCCGATCGCGAGCTCGGGAGCTCCGCGGCCCACGCCAGTCCATTACCTCGGCAAGAAGCGCCGGATCTATCTGGCGCCGCCGGATGCCTTGTTGAAGGCATGGGCGAAGAGCCGGGAGCAGTGGGCTGATGGGCTCGCCAAGGGACTGGCCGCGAAGACCTCGTCCTATCGCGCGACGGAGCTGACCGAGCTCGAGGTGGCGAAGAGTTCGCTGCGTCCACCGGACCGGCAGTCCGCCGATGCCGCCGAGAAAGAGTGGGCCGCTTTCTATGACGGCCTGAAGGGAAAGATATCCGCCTGGCTCCTGCCGAAGACGCGAGCGCTGGTGATGCCTTTCTCCAGCGCCGCGATGGACGGCAAGATCGTCGAGGTGACGCCCGCGGGGAAGACGCCGATCAAGTGCGAGATCCGGCGCGATTCGGATCGGGCATTTGCGGTGGCGATCGGCGACGAGACGGCGCTCCCTCCCGGGATGTACTCCTTCACGGTAAAGCTCCCGGCTCCGGTGACCGGCGAATGGTCGAATGCCGTCCAGCGAGACAGCGAGTACCAGCTGAAGGAGCAGGTCCGCTTCGGCATCACGAACTTCGCGGGCGAGTTCGACCTCGTCAACTGCGATCCGATTTCGATCGAGGAATCGGTGATGCAGCAGTTCCCGGACCTCTACTGGCATCGAATCGCAGCGGCCAAGGAGCGCAGCGACTATCCGGAGGTCGAAACCGATCCCGCCTACCAGGACT
>VBKQ01000364.1 GCA_005879505.1 Deltaproteobacteria bacterium | reverse complement strand
CGTCATCGGACTGCTGACGCTGGTGTTCTGCCTCTTCCAGAAGGCCTTCGAGCGGGGCTCGGCGCGGAGGAGCGCCTCGCGCTGATCCGCCGGATCACGGCTCCGCCAGCGAGAAGCGGTAAGTCGTCGACGAGCGGTAGCGCTCGCCGGGCCGGAGGACCGTCGACGGGAACGCCGGGTGGTTCGGCGAGTCGGGAAAGTGCTGCGTCTCCAGGCAGAGCCCGCTGCGGAAGCCATAGGCCTTGCCGCCCTTGCCCAAGATCGGCTCGTCGGGGAAGTTCCCGGAGAAGAATTGGAGTCCGGGCTCCGTCGTCAGCACTTCGAGGACGCGCCCCGAGAGCGGCCCGAGCAGCGTCGCCGCCAGGACCATGCCCTCGCCCTCGCGATCCAGAACCCAGTTGTGATCGTAGCCGCCCGCCAAGGCAAGCTGGTCATCGAGCGCGTCGATGCGAGCACCGATCTGCGTCGCCGTCCTGAAGTCCATCGGCGTGCCGGCCACGCCTCGCAACTCGCCTGTCGGGATGAAGCCGGCGCGGACAGGGGTGAAGCGGGACGCGTGCAGGGTGAGCTGGTGGTCGAGGATGTCGCTAGCGCCGTCGAGGTTGAAGTACCCGTGGTGGGTGAGGTTGCAAATCGTCTCCTGGTCGGCCGATGCCTGGTAATCGATCTCCAACGCGTCATCGTCCGTCACCCGGTAGGTGACGACGGCTTCCAGGTTGCCCGGGTAGCCCTCCTCGCCGTCCCGGCTCAGGTATCGGAGCTCCAGCGCGGCGCTGCCTGGACCGGCGAGGGGGCGGGCCGCCCAGACCACCTTGTCGAAGCCGCGCAACCCGCCGTGCAGGTGGTTCTCGCCGTTGTTTCGCGCCAGCGGGTACGTCCGTCCGCCGAGCGTGAAGCGGCCCCCGGCGATCCGATTCGCGTACCGCCCGACGATTGCCCCGAAATAGAAGCGCGACCCGAGGTAGCCGTCCAGGTCGTCGTACCCGAGTACGACGTCGTCCAGGCGCCCGCCGCGATCGGGCACGCGGAGCGAGACGACGGTCGCGCCGTAGGTCGCGATCTCGGCCGAGGTCCCCGTAGGGTTCCGCAGCGTGTAGAGCTCGACGGGAGCGCCGTCCTTGGTCGTTCCGAACGGCGCCCTCTCGATCCGGGTCGTGGACCCTGCGCCCGTGGTCGCTCCCCCGCCGCGGCTCAGCGGATGCCCTTGTCGATCAGCGGCACCAGCGCGCCGATGGTCTTGGGCGTGACCACGCCGGCGCCGGTGTTGGTGCTCAGACCGGCGAAGCCGTACTTCTTCGACAGCACGCACTGCGCCACCGGCAGGAAGCCCTGCAGATAGAGCTGCTGATCGAGGACAACGCTCACGTATCCCTTCTTGAGCCCCTCGATGGTCGCGGGTGCCAGATCGATCCCCCCGGCGATGACCGCGCCCGGCTTCTTTCCCGCCTGTTCCAAAGCCTTCCCGATGAAGGCGGTGACGTTGCCGTGCTGCGTGCCGATCGCCTTCAAGTCGGGGTGCTTCTGGAGATAGGCGGTGATGATGGGCACCGCCAGCGAGCTGTCGTGATCCACCTCGGGGCTGATCTCGATGTAATCCACTTCCAGCCCGGCAGCCTTGAGCGTGTCGTAGAGTCCCTGGTCGCTCTTGCCGCGCTCGGCCTGGGCGCGAAGGCCGTACTCGAGGGCCTTGTCCCCCTTCTTCAGCGCGCCGTACTCGATCATCTTCTGCGCGGTGAGCTTGCCACCCTCGTACAGATCGACCCCGGCGTACCCGAATCCGTTCGCGCCGTACATGTTCTGAAGCTTGGTCAAGGGCGAGTTGCCCGAGGTCACGACGACGCCGCGCTTCACCGCGTCCGCCACCAGAGGGGCGAAGGCCTCGTTGCCGGGGTGGCCCATGATCTCGATGCAGGCGGGCGAAGCGGCGAGCGCCTCGCGGAAGTGCTTCAGCATCACCTCCGGCTGCCACCCCGAGTACTGCTCGATCAGCTTCGCGCCGTAGGCGGCGGCGGCAGCGCGGGCGCCGTTGGTGCGCGGAAGGGTAGAGCCGTCACCCGGATTCCCTCCCATCTGGAAGTAAATGGTGATGCCCCCACCCAGCGTCTCCTGGGCGTGGACGGTGGGGGACAGGCCGAGCGTCGCTAGACCAATCGCTGCGATCACCGCTGCCGGACGTCTCATCGTGCACCTCGCCTTTCTCTCGAGCCTCCTCCGGGAGAGCTCTTGCGTACGAAATCGTATCTGGCCCGCAGCGCGCGGACGAAGGCGCTCCGCCGCTCCGGCTCCTCGATGACAATGTGGCCGATCACCGCCGCCAGGAACACGACGCCGACCACGGCGCGGACCCAGAATCCCTGCAGCCCCGTCGCCACCAACCCGGCCTCCACCATGCCGATGATGAACGAGCCGGCGACGGTGCCGACCAAGGACGCGCGGCCGCCGAATACCGAGGTCCCCCCGATGAACACAGCCGCCATCACCTCGAGGAGATACCCACCGCCCTGGGTATTGAAGAAGCTGCGGTTCTCGAAGGTGAGCAGGACTGAAGCGAATGCGGCCAGCACTCCCATGAGCATGAAGGCCCTGATCTTCTCGCGCTCCACGTTGACGCCGACCACTTCGGCGACTCGGGCATTGTCGCCGATGAAGAGCAGGTGCTCGCCGAACCGGTGTCGGTTGAGCACCAGCCAGAGCACTCCCGCGACCGCGAGCGACCAGAGCGCCTGCACCGGGAACGGCCCGATACGGCCGACGAGGAGCTGCCAGAGCAAGTACTGGTCGACCTCGCCGAGCGAATAGGAGAGCCCCTGCGAGAAGACGGTAGTGAGCCCGCCCCAGAGGAATTGGGTTGCCAGCGTGGCGATGATGGAGGGGACGCCGATGCGCGCGACGAGGATGCCGTTCATCCAACCGACGAGTCCCCCCGCGACGAGCGCGAGAAGGAGGCCGAACCACGGGGAGCCGAGGACGTGGGTGAAGTAGGCGAGGACCCAGCCGGACAGCGCGATCACCGAGGGGAAGGAGAGGTCGATCTCCCCGGCGGCGATCAGGAGAGTCAGCGCAGCCGCGAGCACCAGCAGCGGCGGCACCGTCGCCAGGAACGACATGTAGATGCGGTACCCGAGGAAGACGTCCGGTGCGGCGATCATGAACACGATCACCAGCGCCAGGAGCACGGCGATGATCGGCAGCCCCTCGGTCTCGAGGAAGCGCTTCCGCGCGCTTTCAGGCACCGGCATGCGTGCGCCCCTCGTGCAGCGCGATCATCCGCGCGGTCAGGTCCGCGAGACTGATCTCGCCCTTCGCGAACTGGCCCACCACCCTTCCGCGATCCAGGATCACGAGGCGGTCGGCTACCTCGTGCACGTGGGCGAGGTTGTGCTCGATGTAGATGCAGGCGCGGCCCCCCGCCTTGACACCCTCGACGAACGCCAGCACCTTGCGCACCTCGCTCACCGCGAGAGCGGTCGTGGGCTCATCGAGCACGATGAGGTCGGCCTCGAAGTACATGGCGCGCGCGATGGCGATGCCCTGGCGCTCGCCGCCCGAGAGATCGAGCACGGTCGAATCGGCGGTGATGCCGTGACCGCGGAAGCCGATGGCACGCCGCAGGAGCTGGTCGGCGATCTCCTTCTCCTTCTTCACGTCGATGAAGCCGAACCGGCCGGTGATCTGTCTCCCCACGAAGAGGTTTCGCCAGAGCGGCTGCTTCTCGCCGAGCGTCTGCCCCTGATGCACGGTCTCGATGCGCAGGTCGTGGGCCTTGCGCACCGAGTACTGGTCGGGGTCCTGGGGGCGGTCGCGCACCCAGACGTTCCCCGCCGTCGGCCGGAGGACGCCGCTGACGATCTTGATGAGGGTGGACTTGCCGGCGCCGTTGTCGCCCAGCAGGCCGACGATCTCGTTGCGGCCCACGGCGAAGTCGACGTTCGAGAGCGCCTGCACCTTGCCGAACGTCATCTCCACCTTCTCGAGGCGGACGACGTGCCGGAAGCTCTGGGCTGCGGATTCCATGGGCGCGGCCTCGCTCATGCGCGGCATTCCAGTTCGGAGCGGATACGGTTGCTTCTATCAGGATCATCATGGACCGCGCGTCTGACCTGAACGGAATGTCAGCGAGGCTCTCGGACCGCTCCCCCGAACATCCGCCGGTACTGCGTCGGCGTGGTGCGCGCGTGCGCGCGGAAGTGGTGGCGCAGGTTGGCGGCGCTGCCCATCCCGATGCGGTCGGCGATCGACTCCACCGGCAGCGCCGTGGTCTCGAGCAGCCGCTGGGCCGCGATCACGCGCTGTCCGATGAGCCAGCGGGCGGGCGAATTGCCGATCTGCGCGAGAAATCGGCGGCAGAAGGTCCGTTCGGGCATTCCCGCGCGTCGCGCCAGCCGTCGAACCGAGATCGGCTCGCGAAGGTTCCGCAGCGCCCATCGGGCAGCAACTTCACGCGCGGGAAGCGCTCGGCGAAGAGCCGCGCGAAACGCCAGTGGGTGGTCCGGCTCGCTTCGCTGGGCAGGCCGGTGCAGAAGATGATCGGCGGCGTCATCGGCTGGATCGACGAGGGGTTCCCTCTCACGGACGGCCCCTGAGCAGTTTTGTCACCTCCTCTGCCGGCAAAGCTGCTATCGAGCGATCCGGGCCGCACCGTGAGCGAGACCGGGAGCAGCAAAACGCAAATCGTGGCCGCGCCGTGGTGGCAGACCGGCGTCGTCTACCAGATCTATCCGCGCAGCTACCAGGACTCGAACGGCGACGGCGTCGGCGACCTGCCGGGCATCACCGCGCGGCTCGATCATCTGGCTTCCCTCGGTGTGGATGCCATCTGGGTCTCGCCCTTCTATCCGTCGCCGATGAAGGACTTCGGCTACGACGTGAGCGACTACACCGGCGTCGATCCCCTCTTCGGGACGCTCGCCGACTTCGATCGGTTGCTGGCGGCCGCACACGAGCGGGCGCTCGCGGTCATCATCGATTGGGTGCCCAACCACACCAGCGACCAGCACGCATGGTTCCTCGCGTCCAGCAGCAGTCGCGAGAACCCGCGGCGGGACTGGTACGTGTGGCGCGACGCGAAGCCTGACGGCTCGCTGCCGAACAACTGGCTGTCGGCCTTCGGCGGGCCCGCCTGGACCTGGGATCCGCGGACGCGCCAGTACTACCTGCATACCTTCCTGAAGGAGCAACCAGACCTGAACTGGCGCAACCCCGAGGCGCGTCGGGCGATGCTGAGCACGCTCGAGTTCTGGCTCGAACGTGGCGTGGACGGATTCCGCATCGACGTCGCGCACGCGGTGATGAAGGACCCGGAGCTCCGCGACAACCCGCCGGCGCCGGCGGGGAGGCGCGACTTCCACAAGGACATGGGGGAGTACGGCACGCAGCTCCACATCTACGATCGGGGACACGCGGACACGCACCTCGTCTACCGCGACGTCCGCCGCCTGCTGGAGCGATACAGCGGCACACGCGCGCGGGTCTCCGTCGGCGAGATCCATCTCTTCGACCTCGCCGAGCTCGTCGCTTATTACGGCGCCGAGCTGGACGAGCTCCACATGCCCTTCAATTTCACCTTGCTCAACGTGCCCTGGTCGGCCGAGGCGGTGCGAAGCACGGTGGATGAGATGGAAGCTGCGCTGCCTGAAGGTGCGTGGCCGAACTGGGTGCTCGGCAATCATGATGAATCCCGTGTCGCGAGCCGGATCGGAGCGGCAGCGGCGCGCTCGGCGATGCTCCTCCTCCTCACCCTCCGGGGGACGCCTACCCTGTACTACGGAGACGAGCTGGGGATGGAGGACGTGCAGGTCCCGCCCGAGCTTGTCCAGGATCCGTGGGGAAAGAACGTCCCTGGCCTCGGGCTCGGCCGCGATCCGGAGCGGACCCCGATGCTTTGGGATGGAAGCGCGAACGCAGGGTTCACGCGCAAGGGCGTGAAGCCTTGGCTTCCCCTTTCTCGCTATGCGGCCAGCATGAGCGTGGAGGCGCAAGCGGCGAGGCCGGACAGCATGCTCAACCTCACACGTTCCCTCCTGGCCCTGCGGCGCGCGCACCCGGCGCTCCAACGCGGATCGTACCGCCCGGTGGCGGACACACCGGCGGGGGTGTTCGCTTACGAGCGCAAGCTCGGACACGAGCGCTTGCTCGTGCTGGTGAACTTCCAGTCCAGTGCGGCCGACGTCCGCCTGACTGGCATCGCGCGCCCGCTGGTCTCCACGCACCGCGAACCCCTCGTGCGGAGCGGAACATACGCTCTGCGGCCTCACGAGGGCGTCGTGCTCGAGATGAGCTGATCGTTCCTATAGCCCGGGATTGGAGACGAGCCGATGCGTCCGGAGCGCCGGGGACGAGCGGAGCGTCTGGTAGACGACGCAATAGCGCTCCGTCAGCTCGAGCAGCTTCGCGACTTGCTCGGGGGTCGCAGCGGTATCCAGCTCGAACCCGAGCCGGATCTCCCGGAAGCCGACCGGCGCTTCCTTGGAGACGCCGAGCGTCCCGCGGAAGTCGAGATCGCCCTCGGCGGTGACGGTTCCGCCGTGGATCGGGATCGACAGGCTGGTCGCGACCGCCCGGAGGGTGACCCCGGCGCAAGCGACCAATGCCTCGAGAAGCATGTCGCCCGAGCAAGCCAGGCTTCCGTCACCACCCGTCGCCGGATGGAGTCCGGCGGTGACCAGCGCTCTTCCCGTTTCCACCTTGCACGCGACCGCCTCCGCGCCAAGGCTGCCTATCGCGCGCAGCGTGATCAGCCCCGCGCCCGGCTGCTCGCGATAACGCGCCTTGAGCGGCGACTGGAGCGCACGCAGCTCATCCGCATCCATGCGTTCTAGAAGCCCTCTCTTTCCCGGGCGGCACTCTACTCCCGGCGCCCCCGTCGAGATAGAGAAGGTTCACCCGCTGCGGACGCCGCTCGATCCTGGCGGGGCGGAGTGCTAAGTCTCTCCGCCGCGATGGCGCGCAGGCGGGTTGCGTCTCGTCGCCGTCGCGACATCGGGGAGGAGATATGCCGGGAGCTTCCGTTTCTTCCGTGCGATTCGCTGCAGCATGGCTCGCATCTTTCGCGCTGATCGCGAGCTCGTGGGCCCTTGCGGATGAGACCTGCAATTCGCCGTACATCGGCAACCTGATCAAGGGACAGGAGGACTACGTCTACGTCTGGACGCTCGGGATCAAAGGACTGGGAGACGGCTCCGACAAGCTCGTCACCATCGACGCGAATCCGGCTTCGAAGACGTACGGGAAGGTGGTCCACAAGGCGTCCGTCGGCCGCCGCGGAGAGGCCCACCACATGGGGCTGACCGACGATCGGCGGTTCCTCTGGGCCGGGGGGCTCGACGACAGCAGGATCTACGTGTTCGATATCGCGAAAGATCCGGCGAAGCCGCGCCTGGTGAAGACGATCGCCGATTTGCCCGGCAAGACCGGCTACGTCGGACCGCACACCTTCTACGCGCTTCCCGGCCGCGTCCTCGTCCAGGGCCTCTCCAATGCCAAGGACGGTGGCGGCGTCACGGGGATGGCCCTCTACAACAATCAGGGCAAGCTGATCGCGACCTATCCGATGCCCACGGAGGGGGGTGGCGATGGCTACGGATACGACATCGCGATCAACCCGCAGAAGAACGTGCTCCTGACCTCGAGCTTCACCGGCAAGAAGAACTACATGATGAACCTCGGCAAGCTGGTGAAGGATGCCGAGGCGATGAAGCACTTCGGCAACACCATGGTGCTCTGGGACTTGAAGGCGATGAAGCCGACGAAGATCTTCAGCGTGCCGGGCGCGCCGCTCGAGATCCGCTGGTCCCTCAACCAGGGAGACAACTGGGCGGTCACGGCCAGCGCCCTCACTTCGAAGCTCTGGCTGATCAAGCAAAACGCCAAGGGCGAGTGGCAGGCGCAGTCGGTCGCCGATATCGGCGACCCGTCGAAGATCCCCTTGCCGGTGGACATCAGCATCCGCGCGGACGGCAAGGGCCTCTGGGTGAACACCTTCATGGACGGAAAGACGCACTACTTCGATCTCTCCAACCCGGAGAAGCCGGTGCAGACGTACGAGAAAGTGACCGGCAAGCAGGTCAACATGATCTCGCAGAGCTGGGACGGCGAGCGCGTCTACGTCGCCTCCTCGCTGCTCGCGAACTGGGACAAGACCGGAGCGGACGGCGAGCAGTTCGTGCGCGTGTTCAAATGGGACGGCAAGGAGCTGGCTCCGGCCTTCGAGGTGGACTTCCTGAAGGAGAAGCTCGGGCGCGCCCACCACATGAAGCTCGGCTCCAAGGCGCTGAAGACGGCGTTCGAGGACGGAAGCGAAAGGTCGCCACTGGCAGCGCGATGAGGTTCGTCCTTGCGGTCGTTCTGCTCGCGGGCCTGGACGCCGGGCCCCGGAACTCCGGCAAGGGCGACGAGCTCGGGTTCGCGCCTCCCGCGCCGGGCACCTACGTCCTGCAGCGCATCCTTCGCGCCCCCGAAGGCGCCGTGCTCGACATGAGCAGCCAGCCCAGGCGGCTGTCGCGGTTCACCAGCGGCAAGATCACGCTCCTCAGCTTGATCTACACGAGCTGCAGCGACGGCAGCGGTTGCCCGCTCGCATCGCATCTGCTCCGGCAGCTGCGGCAGCGCGCCGACACGGACGAGAAGCTGCGTGCGCGCTTGCGCTTCGTCACGCTGAGCTTCGATCCGGACAACGATACGCCCGAGGTGATGCGGGCCTATGCCGACGGCTACCTGGCGGACGGGAAGGGGCCTCCCTGGCACTTCCTCACTACCCGCTCGCGCCGCGAGCTAGTGCCGGTGCTCCGAGGCTTCGGGCAGGATGTGTGGGTCTCGGCAAGCGGTTCCGACGAGAAGGCAGGGCGGCTGCCGCATCTGCTCAAGGCGTTTCTCATCGATCGGAACGGATGGATCCGCGAGATCTACACGACGTCCTTCTTCCAGCCGCAGATGGTGCTCAACGACATGACCACGCTGATGCTGGAGGAGGAACGCTGAGGCGTAAGCGTTACGCCTGCTCGGGCGCAGCTGACACCCCGCGTCTTGACTCGCACTGCGATCATGCATAGCCCCCGCGTCGAGCAGAGGCAGCCAACTCGAAGGGGTATGCCATGACGACCGACGAGAAGAAATTCGACGTTTGCGTCCCAACCGATGCGGCCGACGCTTCTGGAACCGGAGGAAGCTCGGCAGGGCTCACCCGGCGCGACTTGATCAAGGCCGCTGCCGTGACCGGGGCCGGAGTGCTCGCAGCTCCCGCGCTGCTGCGCGCCCAAGCGGCCGGGGGCGCCGCTTCCATCAAGTTCGGCTTGCTCGAGGATCGCTCGGGGAACTTCGCCATCTTCGGGCTCAACAAATGGCACGGGACGCAGCTCGCCATCAAGGAGATCAATGACGGCTGGACCCTCGACGGTGGTGTCCAGGGTCCGGGCGGTCCGGGCGTTCACGCCAAGGTGGCCGCGAAGCCGCCGACGACGAACATCAAGGCCACGGTGGACAACGGCGGAGCGCCGGCTCGTGACGACACGGTATGGACCGAGCCAGCCGAGTACCTGCTCAAGTCCGGGGACAAGGGCGTGCTCGGTCGGCAGATCGAGCTGCTCGCTCCCGACCCGCAGTCCGACAACACGCAGTTCCAGACGCTGGCGCGCCGGCTGATCCTCGACGACAAGGTCGACGTGATCATGGCCGGATTCGCGAGCGCCGAGCGCGAAGCCATCCGGCCAATCATGGATCAGAACAAGATGCTCTACTTCTACAACAACCAGTATGAAGGTGGCGTCGCGGACAAGAACACGTTCTGTACCGGAGCGGTGCCGGAGCAGCAGATCGTTCCCGTCATGCAGTACATGATCAAGAACTTCGGACCGCGCATCTACACGTTGGCCGCCGACTACAACTTCGGCCAGCTCAGCGCCGCATGGACACGCGCGATGGCGCCGCTCTTGAACGCGGAGGTCATCGGCGAGGAGTTCATCCCGCTGAGCGTCTCTCAGTTCAGCTCCAGCATCGCCAAGATCCAGGAGGCCAAGCCGAGCTGGCTGATGATGTACATCACCGGGCAGAACCACTCGAACTTCTATCCCCAGGCGAACGCCGCCGGTCTGAAGTTCCCGATGGGGTCGAGCATCAACATCGCCCAGGGGTACGAGCACCGCCGGTTCGCGCCGCCGGCGCTCAATCGCTTCCACGTCACGGCCAGCTACATGGAAGAGATCCCCACGCCGCGGAACAAGCTGTTCGTGAAGCGGTGGCGGGCGATGTTCGCCGACGAACCCTACCTGGCGATGGAAGGCCACAGCGCTTACGTCGCGACCCATCTGTACGCAAAGGCCGTCCGGCTCGCTGGAACCACGGACAAGGCGACGGTGGTCAAGGCGCTGGAGTCGGGCCTCGGCGTGGAAGCGCCGGCCGGCTGGGTCTTCATGGATCCGGCCACGCACCATCTCAGCCAGTACATCCGGCTCGCCCGCTGCGACGAGAAGCACAACATCACCTTCATGACCGAGTGGCCGCACATCGAGCCGTGGTGGACGCGGCGGCTCGGGGTGAACCTCGCGCGCACGGCGGAGTACAAGCAGTACATCCCCGACGAGGATCCGTTCTTCAAGATGTTCCAGAAGAAGAAGGGATAGCAGATCCCTCGTTGCGCCACCCGGTGGTCCGTGCGACGTGAACGCCGCACGTGCCGCCGGGAGCGATCTCGTGCCGCGGAAAGCGTCCCCATGAACGTTCCGTACATCGTCAGTCTGGCGTACCAGTACGCCGACAACCTCGCGTTCCTTCTGCTCGCGGCGCTCGGGCTGATGATCATCCTGGGCGTGATCGACGTGATCAACCTCGCACACGGCGAGTTGATCATGCTCGGCGCATACACCACCACCCTGGCGTATCACCGGGCGCACCTCCCCCTCCCGGCCTGCGTGCTTCTCAGCTTCATCGGCGTGGGCGCCTTTGGGATGCTCCTGGAGCGGACCGTGATCCGTCGCTTCTATCGGGACAAGCTGGGAGCGCTGGTCGCCACCTGGGGCATCAGCCTGCTGCTGAGCCAGGGGATGCTGCTGTTCCTCGGCCCGTCTCTGATCGCCGTGCCGCTGCCGGAGTGGACGCTGAGCTACGCCGGTTACTCGTTCGGCGGGTACCGGTTGTTGCTGTTCGGCGCGTCCATCCTGGTCGTCCTGCTGGCCTGGTGGATCTTCTACCGGACGAAGTTCGGCGTGCGAACCCGCGCGACGATGCAGAACCCGGCCATGGCGCAAGCGCTGGGGGTGGATACCCGGCGGATCTACTTGTACACGTTCGCCGCCGGCTCGGCACTGGCCGGATTGACGGGCGGCTTGTACGCCCCCACGACCACGATCGTTCCGCTGATGGGCACCACCTTCGTCGACGTGGCCTTCATCACCGTGGTCGTCGGCGGAGGCGCCAATCCGATTCTGGGCGCGTTGACCAGCTCGGCCCTGCTGGCGTCGATCTCCGCCCCGCTGTCCAGTGCCTTTGGGACATTCCTGGGACGGATCGGGCTGCTCCTGACCGCGCTGGTGATCATCCGGTTCTTGCCGCGAGGACTGTCGGGCTACTTCCAGGATCTGCAGCGGCGCCGGATGGCCGGAGCGCGCTCATGAGAGGACCCCTTGGGATCTTCTCCAGGGTCGGCGGGCGGCAGGACCTGGGCAGGGGCGCCGCCTTCTGGGTGGCGTTCGCGATCGTGGCGCTCGGTCTTGTCGCCTTTCCGCTCTTCGGCTCGGCCTTCTATCTCTCCAATCTGGCCAACTTCTTCGTCTACGTTCCCATGGGCCTCGGGCTGTGCTTGCTCTGGGGATACGGCGGGATCCTCAGCTTCGGACAGGCTTCATTCTTCGGTATCAGCGGGTACGTGTACGGCATCGTCGCGCAGAACCTGTCGCTGACCCCAGGAGCCTCCCTCCTAGGAGTCGCCGCAGCCATCCTGGCCACGGTGATCGTCGCGGCGCTGTTCGGATACTTCGTCTTCTACGGACAGGTGAGCGCATGGATCATTCCGCTCTTGACGCTGGTGCTCTCGCTGATCCTGGAGACGTTCATGGCCCAGACGGCCGGGTACCAATGGCGGATCGGCCACGTGCTGCTGGGCGGCTACAACGGGATGACAGGCATTCCATCGATCCAGGTCGGCCCGCTGGAGTTCGGCGGCGCGTCCATCGCGCTGTACCTGTTGACCGTGATCGCGATGTTGCTCGGTTATCTCGGGCTCCGGCTGCTGGTCAATTCCCACTTCGGATACGTGGTTGTCGGGGTGCGCGACGACGTCGAGCGGACGCGGATGCTCGGATACAACGTCGCGCGGATGCAGGTGACGGTGTTCGCGCTGGCCGCGGGGCTCGCCGGCCTGAGCGGCGTGCTGTACGTCTCGTGGGGCAACTACATCAATCCCTCCAGCATGGGCCTCTACGCCGCGACGCTCCCGGTGATCTGGACCGCGGTGGGCGGCCGGAGCAGCCTGATTGCCGTCACCCTCTCCACCGTAGCGCTGAAATGGCTGGCGGACTCCCTGGCTGTCCGCGGAGGGGAGTACGCCTTCCTCATCATGGGCGCGCTGCTGCTGGCGACGATGCTGTTCTTTCCCGCGGGCATCGTGGTGTCGCTGAACCGATTGTGGCGGCGCGCTCGAAGGCAGGCGCCATGAGCTCGCCCGTAGAGCGCGAGCCTCTGCTTCGGGTGGAGGGCCTGACCAAGGCGTTTGGTGGGATCCGCGCCGTCGACGAGCTGAACCTCGCGGTCGCCGCGGGCGAGCTACGCTGCCTGATCGGCCCGAATGGCGCGGGCAAGTCCACGCTGTTCAGCTTGCTCTCCGGGATCCACCAGCCGGACGCGGGACGGATCGTCTTCAAGGGCGAGGACATCACGGAGCTGTCCCCGTTCCGGCGGGTACGCAAAGGGATCTGCCTCAAGTTTCAGACGACGCGGATCTATCGGGGGCTGATGGTGGGGGAGAACCTCACCATCGCGCGAGGGAAGGTCCGGGGAACGAACGGGCGCCTGGAGTGGGCGCTCGGAGTCCTCGGGCTCGCTGGCGAGACCGCGCGTCCGGCTGGGGAGCTTTCGCACAGCCACCAGCAGTGGTTGGAGATCTGCCTGGCGCTGGCGACCGAGCCGGAGCTGCTGCTGCTGGACGAGCCGACGGCGGGGATGACCCCGGAGGAGACGGCGCTGACCGCGGACTTCGTGATCAAGCTGAGCGGACAAGGCGTCACCATTCTCGTCGTGGAGCACGACATGGCGTTCGTCCGCCACATCGCCCGCGGGGTGACGGTGCTGCACTATGGGCGCGTGTTCGCCGATGGGACGCTGGAGGAGATCGAGGCGAACCACGAAGTGCGGCGCATCTATCTGGGGGAGCAATGAACCAGCCACTCCTCGACATCGAGGAACTTCGCGCCGGCTATGGTAGCGGAGAAATCCTGCAAGGGGTGGCGCTCCAGATCCGGCCAGGGGAAATCGTCGCAACCATCGGTAGGAACGGCGTCGGCAAGTCGACGCTGATGAAGGCGATCATCGGCTTGGTTCCCGCCGCGGCCGGAATCGTGCGTCTGAAGGGCGAGGAGATCACACGCCTGCGGCCCGACCAGCGCGCCGCCCGCGGCGTCGGCTACGTGCCGCAGGGCCGTGAAGTGTTTCCCAACTTGACTGTCGAGGAGAATCTCCTCATGGGCGAGACCATCAACCGGGCCAATTCGCGGCCCCGGTACGATCTCGTCTATTCGTACTTCCCCATCCTGCGGAGCGGCGGCGACAGCTCGCCGGTACCTTCAGCGGCGGGCAGCAGCAGATGCTGGCGATCGCACGCGCCCTGATCGGCCGTCCGGAGCTGATCCTCCTCGATGAGCCGTCTATGGGCATCCAGCCGAGCATCATCCAGGAGATCGGCCGCGACCTCGTCCGGCTGAACCAGGAGGAGAAGCTGACCATCCTGCTGGTCGAGCAGAACACCCGGCTCATTGCGCAGGTCGCGCAGCGGGCGTACGCGATGGACAAGGGTCGTATCGTCGGAACGCTCGAGCGCAGCCGCCTCAGCGATCCGGCGGGGCTGGCGGAGTATCTGGCCGTGTAGGTTTCGTTTTCCTGGAAGGAGGCTGACGATGACCACGCACCAGCTGACCGAGAAAGCGCAGGGCAAGTACCACTACACGATCGGCCCATACACCCAGCCCGTGCTGCGGGTGCGGTCCGGTGACTCGATCGTGGTGGAGACGCGGGATGCCTTCGAGGGGAAGATCAAGGATGAGAAGACCAGGCCGAGCAAGGTGCTCGAGGTGCCCTTCCTCAATCCCCAGAGCGGGCCGATCTACGTAGAAGGGGCAGCGAAGGGCGACGCGCTCGCGGTGCGCATCGAATCGATCAAGCCACGCGGTCCTCAACCTCGCGGGACTTGTTGCCTCATTCCTTATTTCGGCGGGCTGACCGGGACCGACTTCACGGCGACGCTCCAGGATCCGTTGCCCGACCTCGTGCGCAAGGTGCACATCACCGAGGAGGAAGGAACGCGCTGGAACGACCGGATCATCTTCCCGTACGAGCCGTTCATCGGGACCATCGGAACGTCACCGCAGATCGATTCCATCAACTCCCTGACGGCGGCGAAGCACGGCGGAAACATGGATCTCGCGGACGTCTGCCCCGGCGCGACGATCTACTTCCCGGTGAAGGTCGAAGGTGCGCTGCTCTATCTCGGCGATGGCCATGCCGTGCAGGGGGACGGCGAGGTCTGCGGCGTGGCGATCGAGTTCGCCACCACCACGACGATCACTGTCAGCGTGGTGAAGGGATGGGAGCTGGCCTGGCCGCGGCTGGAGAACGACAAGTTCATCATGAGCATCGGCAGCGCGCGTCCGATGG
>VBKQ01000363.1 GCA_005879505.1 Deltaproteobacteria bacterium | reverse complement strand
CCAGGCTCAGGACTGCCAACAGAATCCGCCGCATCGACACCTCTCCGGATGAATCCGGCGGCTACTAGCAGGAGAGCCTCCGGCGCACAACGAGCCATCCGTCGGCGTCGTCAACGGCAATCACCTCTCGTTTCCTGGCGAGTGCGAGTATCGTGGCGGCCTTTCCACGAGGCCTTCGCATTTGAACCCGACGATGAGGGAGATCTTCTGGTACTTCCTCAAGCTGGGCTGGCTCGCATTCGGCGGGCCGGTCGGCCAGATCGGCCTGATGCACCTGCAGGTCGTCGAGCGGCAGAAGTGGATCGACGAGGAGGAGTTCGTCCGCGCGCTGAACTTCTGCCACGTCCTGCCCGGCCCGGAAGCGCTGCAGCTCGCGATCTACATCGGATACAAGAAGGGGGGCTATGCCGGCGGCGCGCTGGCCGGGTTCCTCTTCATCCTCCCCGGTTTCATCACGCTCACCGCGCTGGCGTGGATCTACGTGAATTTCGGCAAGAGGCCAGAGGTCCTCGGCGTCCTCTGGGGATTCCGGCCGGTCGGCCTCGCCCTGCTGCTCGCTGCGCTGGTGCGGATCTCGCGCGCTACATTGAAAGACACGTTCTCCGTCGTGCTCGCGCTCGCGGCGTTCGTCGCGTTCTTCTTCGGGCACATACCCTTCCTGCTCGTCCTGCTCGGGTCCGGATTCGCCTACGTCGGATGGCGGCGGTTCACCCCGGCCATGGCGGCGCTGGCGCTGCTGCTTCCCGGGCGGGCAGACGCGGCGGAATCCGCCAGCCGGCGGCTGTTCGACATCTGCTCCTTCTTCCTCAAGGTAGGCCTGTTCTCGTTCGGCGGCGCCTACGCGGTCCTCCCCTACATCCGGGAGGGAGCCGTCGCGGAATATGGCTGGATCACCGATCGCGAGATGATCGATGCGCTCGCTCTCGGAGAGACCACTCCGGGTCCGCTGATCTCCATCGGGATCTTCGTCGGCTACCTCGCCGGCAACGGGCGCGGCGTTCCCTGGCTGGGCGCCCTCGGGGCGACGTTCTGGCTCTTCCTCCCCTCGTTCGTCCTGGTGTTGGGCGCCGCCCGCCACATGGAGTGGCTCACCTCCCGCCCGGGCGTGAAGGAGTTCCTCCGGGGCGTGACGAGCGGTGTCGTCGGCCTGATGTTCTCGATCTCCATCCCGCTGGCGAAGGTCGCCTTCATGCCGTCCGGAACGGTGGACTGGATCACCGTCGTCCTCGGTCTCGCGGCGTTCGCGGCGCTGGCGTTCTGGAGGTGGCGCTTGAACGTCGTGGTCGTCGTCCTGGGAGGCGGCGCCTTGGGCCTCTTGCGCGCGTTCGCGCCGGCCCTGTTCGGAGGACCGCTTTCGTGAGCGCGGCATCGAAAGCCGGAGGCATGCCGGAACACCGTCTCGCGGGCGCGCTCGCAGCAGCCTTGATCATGCTCGGATCGACTTCGGCTCCCGGTGAACCAGTCTCGTTCGCGCTCTCGACGGGCCAATACGGCCTGCGCAAGGAGATCCCGCACGCCCTGGGGATCGAGATGGAGGTGCGCCCACCCTGGCGCTGGACAGTCTTCGGTCCGGTGGCGGGTCTGCTCACCACCGCGCGTGGAACCGCTTTCCTCTATTCCGGGGTGGGCATCGAGATCCCGCTACCCGGCGGGCTGCGCTTGACTCCGGGATTCGCGCCGGGCGTTCTGCTGGCGCGCGGAGACGGCGACCTGGGTTCGCGGCTCGAATTCCGCTCCTCGCTCGAGCTCTCGATCGCGCCGCTCGAGGCCGTGCGCTTTGGAATCGGCTTCAGCCACATCTCGAATGCGCATCTGGCCGACCACAACCCGGGCGTAGAGATCCTCACGGTCAAGATCGCGGTGCCCGCAGGGGACTGATGGGACGCGGCCGCGGCGAGGGCGCTCAGCCGAGAAAGAGCCGGTACGCGGGATTCTGGCTCTCGTCGATCCATGGATAACCCACCGTCTCCAGGAAGCGCCTGAACTCCGCCATTTCCGCGCGCGGGACCTGCATGCCGACCAGCACGCGGCCGTAGTCCGCGCCGTGGTTGCGGTAGTGGAAGAGGCTGATGTTCCAATCGGTGCGCATCCGCGAGAGGAAGCGCAGCAGCGCGCCCGGGCGCTCGGGAAACTCGAAGCGGTAGACCAGCTCGTCGCGAGCGAGCGCCGCGTGTCCGCCCACCAGGTGGCGCACGTGCAACTTCGCCATTTCGTCGTCCGAGAGATCGAGCGTCTTCAGCCCCTCGCGCTGCAGCGAGCGCACGATGTCCGCGGTCTCGTCGCGGCTGTTGATGCCGACGCCGACGAAGACGTGCGCCACCTCCGCATCCGCCATCCGATAGTTGAATTCGGTGATGTTGCGCGGGCCGATGATCCCGCAGAAGCGGCGGAAGCTTCCGGGCCGCTCGGGGATGGTCACCGCCAGGATGGCCTCGCGCCGCTCGCCGACCTCCGCGCGCTCGGCCACGAAGCGAAGCCGGTTGAAGTTCATGTTCGCGCCGCAGGCCACCGCGATCAGCACCTGGTCCTTGATTCCCGTGCGCTCCGCGTAGGCCTTCGCTCCCGCGATCGGCAGCGCACCGGCGGGCTCGAGGATGGAGCGCGTGTCCTCGAAGGCGTCCTTGATCGCCGCGCAGGTGGCGTCCGTGTCGACGCGGAGCATCTCGTCGACATACTTGCGGGCCAGACGGAAGGTCTCCTTGCCCACCCGCTTCACCGCGACGCCGTCGGCGAAGAGTCCCACGTGCGGCAGCGTCACGCGCCTGCCCGCCTTCAGCGATCGCGACATCGCGTCGGAGTCGACCGGCTGCACGCCGATCACGCGCACTTCAGGCCGGAGCCGCTTCACGTACGCGGCGATTCCCGCGATCAGTCCGCCGCCGCCCACCGCGACGAAAATGGCATGGATGGGACCCGGGTGCTGGCGCAGGATCTCCATTCCGATGGTTCCCTGGCCGGCGATCACGTCCGGGTCGTCGTAGGGGTGCACGAACGTCAGATTCCGCCGCCGTTCCAGCTCTTTCGCGTGGTGGTACGCTTCGTCGTAGGAATCGCCGATCAGCAGCACTTCCGCGCCGCGCGCGGCGACCGCGTCGACCTTGATTCGCGGCGTGGTCACCGGCATCACGATCTGCGCCCTGCACCCCAGGCGCTGCGCCGAGAGCGCGACTCCCTGGGCATGATTGCCGGCGGAAGCCGCGATCACCCCGCGCTTCAGCGCCGCGCTCGGCAGCGCGGACATCTTGTTGTAGGCGCCGCGAAGCTTGAAGGAGAACACGGGCTGCATGTCCTCCCGCTTGAGAAGGATCTGGTTTCCGGCGCGCAGCGAGAGCGCGGGGGCGCGATCGAGGGGCGTCTCGACGGCGACGTCGTAGACGCGCGAGGTGAGGATCCGTTCCAGGTAGTCCCGCGCTCGAGGCGGCATCGGGGCACGGTAGCAAAGACCCGCACCGGGTGACATGGATCAGCTGCCGATCAGCTCGTCATACCCACGCCCGCGAAACTCGAGCAGGCAGAAGCCGTTGCCGAACGGGTCCGCGAGAATGGCGAGCCGGCCCCATTTCTTCTCGCGGATGCCCCCTTCCAAGGTGGCTCCGGCCGCCTGGGCGCGTCCCACTGCCGCGTCCAGGTCCGCGACCGGCCAATCGAGGTGGACGGGTGTCCAGTGCCGCCGGTAGTCGCGCAGCGATCCGGCAACCGGGATGGGCGCGGTCCCAGGCTTTTCCGCGAGCAGATCGACGGGGACCTGCGCGCCCAGGAGCTCCGCCCAGTTCTTTCCCAGCCTGCGCCCGACGGTGAGCCCGAGCGCCCGCGTGTAGAAGGCGATCCCCTTGTCCAGATCGTCCACGTCGATGCAGACGCGCAACTGCAGGCTCATGGGTCGCCTCCAGGCTCCTCCAAGACTACAATGGCCGCGCGTCGGGCGTCGCAGCGAACGGGGCCCGTGGAGGACGCATGGCCAGGGTCACCCTGACGCTGCTCCTGCTGCTCGCGGCATGCAGGACCGGCAACGTGAGCCAGCTGACGGGCGCTGCGGCGATCAGCAGCCTCGCCATCGGCGCCGCGGCCGCATCGCGCGCGGCCGGCGGATGCATCGCGATCTGTACCGGCGAAACGTTCTGCAATCCCAGGTCGGGATTGTGCGAGTCGCTCCCTTGCCAAGGTAAGTGCGGTTCGGGCGAGCGGTGCGCGCAGACGATGACGGATATCAGGTGCGTGCCCGACACCATGACCGGCGTGGAGAGCAAGGCTTCGGCGGCCACCAGCAAGGCTCCCGCGATCGTTCCCGTCACCCCGCCGAATCCCAGCACCGGCTCGCCGACGATCGTGCCCGCCGCGGAACGGCAGCCGCCGAAGTGATCAGCTGCGCCGCGCGATCATCGCCGACCAGCGGATCATCAGCACGCGCTCGTCCTTCTGGTTGAACAGCTCGCCCAGGACGGTCAAGAGGCCGCGATCGGAATGCTTGGTGGAGCGCCGCGTCGCGAGGACCGTCAGGCGTCCCCTCAGCGTATCCCCGGGCCGTACGGGCTTCTGCCAGCGCATCTCATCGATGCCGCCGGCTCCCATGCTGGCAACGTCGTGGAGCAGACCGCGCACGAGCAGGCCCATGAAGAAGGAGGCCGTGTGCCAGCCGCTCGCGATCAGCCCTCCATAGATCGATCTCTTGGCGGCTTCCGGATCGACATGAAAAGGCTGCGCGTCGAAGCGGCGGGCGAAGTCGAGGATCTCCTGCTCGCGGATCGTCTCCTCTCCCAGCTCGAAGACCTGGCCTTCGCTGAAGTCCTCCAGGTATCGCATGATTACCTCTACGGTTGCCGCACTGCGTGAAGCGGACGTGATTCGTACCGCGCGGTGAACGGGATGGCTCTGCCCCGTCCCCTATGGACATTTTTTTCAGGACGATTCAAGGTTCGCGTCCACGGAGTCGGCTGTATCGTCGTCTTGACCTTGGGGGGGCGCATGAAAACGCGTCGTCTCTTTACTGCGGCGGTTTTGTCGCTGTTCATTGCGTGGGTTGCGGCGGGAGCGGCAGAAGCACAGCCTCGCAGCATCAAGGGAGAAGTGACTGACGTCGCGACCGGCGACCCGCTGCCAGGGGTAACGGTCGCCGTCGAGGGGACCACGCTCTCCGCCACCACTGCCTCGGACGGCGCGTTCACCATTCCCGACGCGCCCGCGGGGGCGCTGACGGTCCAGCTGCGCGCGCCGGGGTATCGCGGCGCGACCGTTTCGGTTCCAGAGGATCAGTCGGATGTCCGGGTGGGCCTGACCCGGGAGCTGGCGGAAGAGATCGTCGTGACCGGCCGCGTCTCGCGGACCGAGCGCCGCAATCTCGGGGTCTCCATCGCCACCGTCAAGTCCGAGGATCTCACCGAGACCCCAGCGCAGACGGTGGATACGGCGCTGCAAGGGAAAGTGACCGGCGCCAATATCCAGCGCAATGACGGCGCGCCGGGCGGCGGAGTGCAGGTACGGCTCCGCGGTGTCTCCTCGATCAACGCCAGCGCGGAACCGCTCTTCGTGGTGGACGGGATGATCGTCAGCAACGTATCGGTGCCCTCCGGGATCTTCAACGTGACCAAGTCCAACCTGGGCGGAAACCACTCGATCATGCAGGACTCGGTGGTCAACCGCATGGCCGACTTCAACGCCGAGGACATCGAGAGCATCGAAGTCCTCAAGGGCGCCGCCGCGGCGGCCATCTACGGCGCGAAGGCCAGCAACGGGGTGGTGATCATCAACACCAAGCGCGGGCAGGTGGGGCCTCCCCGCGTGGATGTGACGCAGCGGTTCGGCGTCTCCATGCTTTCGAACGAGATCGGCGCCCGCAACTTCGGATCGCTGAACGCGGTGATCGATCAGTTCTGTCCCCCGGACAAGACCACCGGGCAGCGGAGTGCCACCTGCGTGGCCAATCAGACTGCCTATTACGGACCCGGCACGGTCTACAATCACGACAAGGAGCTCGCGGGACGGCACGATCTCGGGACCGAGACGATCGTCGGCGTGAGCGGCGGCTCCAAGGATTTCCGTTACTTCGTCTCGGGCGCGGTGAAGAACGACCCGGGCATCATCGACAATACGGGCTACCAGAAGCAGGCCGTGCGGTTGAACCTGGGCAAGGACCTCGGCGACCAGATCACGGTGAACTTCTACTCCAATCTGATCCACTCCGACGCGAAGAGGGGCATCACCAACAACGACAACACGAACACCTCGAACTGGATCGTCCTCTCCGGCACGCCCAGCTACGTCAACCTGAACCCGCAGGGCGGGACCTATCCGACCAACCCCTACTCTCCGAACCTCAACAACCCGCTGCAGACCGTCGCGCTGATGAACAACAGCGAGGGCGTCTGGCGCTTCACCTCTTCGGCGGATTCCACCTTCCGCCTCTACGATACCGAGGAGCAACGTCTCCGCTTCATCGTCACTGGGGGCGTGGACCGGCTCCAGCAGGAGAACGACCTGCTCTTCCCGCCCGAGCTGTTCTGGCAGCAGACCAGCCCGCTTCACGGGGCCTCGGGCTACGCGTCGACCACCGGGCTCAACCTCAACCTCGGGCTCAACCTGGTCCACGACTGGCGTCCGGCCAGCGGCCTGTTCGGCGCAATCAGCTCGGGCGGGTTCCAGTATGAGAGCAGCGACCTGCGGACCTACCGCCTGTTCAGTCAAAACTTGAACGCCGGTCAGCCGAACATCGACGCGGGCACGCAATCGTCGATCACTGAAAACCGCGAGCGCGTCCACGACCGGGGCGCCTACCTGCAGGAGGAAGTGCTGTTGCTCGAGCGCCGGCTGGCGCTCACTGCCGCGCTGCGCGGAGAGACGTCGAGCAGCAACGGCGATCCCAACAAGATCTACTTCTATCCGAAGGCATCGGCCTCATACCGTTTCCAGAATCTGCTGAGCGACCTCGATGAGCTCAAGGTGCGCGCCGCATACGGCGAGACGGGCAACCACCCTCTCTACGGGGCGCGCTTCACCGCGCTCCAGGTGAATACGAACATACAAGGGAACCCCGGCATCGGCGTCAACTTCATCTGCTCGCCGGCCGCTCCGGGGAACGGAGCTTGCGCCGGCGATCCCAACATCAAACCCGAGCGCGCCAGGGAGTTCGAGGTGGGGACGGACGTGACGGCTTTTGGTGGCGCGGCGACGCTGGAGCTGAACCTCTACCAGCGGACCATCGTCGACCTCTTGCTGCAACACGCGGTCCCGGCCTCGTCGGGCTGGACAGCCGAGTGGTCCAACGGCGGAGTGCTCCGCAATCGCGGAATCGAGATCGCGTTGTCCGTCCGGCCGACCCTGCCTTCTGAGCTCCGCCTCGAGTCGACGCTGGGATTTTCCCGGAACGTGAGCTCGGTCCGGTCCCTGCCCGGGGGCGCCTTCGTCACCGGCGGATTCGGGGCCAGCCTGGGCGTCTACCGCATCGAGCAGGGCGCCTCGGCCACGCAGATCGTCGGCGACGTAGGTCTCCTTCCCGACGGCACCTGCTGCGTGCTCAAGAAGATCGGCGACGCGGAGCCCGACTTCCTGGTCCACTTCAGCAACCGGTTGGTCTGGCGCAACTTCTCCCTCTACTTCCTCCTCGATTGGCAGAAAGGGAGCAACATCATCAATCTCACCCGCCTGCTCTACGATGCCAACGCGAACTCGGCGGATTGGAACACCACCGGCCAGGCCCGTTTCAATCACTGGCTCGCCTCGTACGCCGACGCGTACGTGGAGAGCGCTTCCTTCCTCAAGCTGCGCGAGATCACGCTCGCCTACGAAGTTCCCTCCGCTTTCGCCGGCAGTCTGTGGAGCGCAATCAAGAAGATCCGCTTCAGCGTCAGCGCACGCAACCTCTTCACCATCACGCCGTACTCGAGCTGGGACCCGGAGGTGTCCAACTTCGCCAACCAACCGATCTACCGGAATATCGAGGTGACGCCGTATCCGTCGAGTCGCAGCTTCTGGACCTCCGTCGACATGAGCTTCTACTAGGAGAGGAGCGACGTCATGAAGACACTTCGCATGGGAATGCTGGCGACGCTGCTCCTGACCGCCTGTGATTTCGACGTTGGCGACCTGAACCGGCCGGGTCTCGACACGCTGCAAAAGCCCACGACTTCCTCGGTGCAGGCGCTTGCAACGGGCCTCTTGATCGGCGCACGCAAGGGCGTCACCGAGCGCGTCGGCCTGGTCGTCGAGTGGGGCATCCTCGGGCGCGAGGCGCTGGTCCTCACTCCCTCAGACCCGCGCTTCGTCAACGAGCTCTTGCAAGGAAGCCTCGACCCCGGCAGCAACAACTTCGGCGGAAACTTCTGGGTGATCCCCTACTCGAACATCCGCGGCGCCAATCTGTTGCTCCACGCGCTCGACAATCCCTCCTTCGTGGGTTTCACCGCGGCGCAGAAGGAGGCGACGCGGGGATTCGCCAAGACCATCCAGGCGCTGGATTATCTCCAGGTGATCGACTCGCACGACGTCAACGGCGCGGTGCTGAACGTCGACCTGCCGCTGGGGCAGGTCGCACCCATCGTCACCAGCACCGACCAGATCTTCACGTTCATCGAGACGCTCCTCGACGACGCGAAGACCAACCTCACGGCCGGCGGCACTGCGTTCCCCTTCCCCCTGGGGACCGGCTTCACCGGGTTCGACACGCCTGCGACGTTCTTGAAGTTCAACCGGGCGCTGCGCGCGCGGGTCGCCGTGTACCACAAGAAGTATCCGGAGGCCCTCACCGCCCTCGGAGAGTCCTTCCTCGACGACACCAAGTGCACTGGTACTCTCCCTCCCGCCGCGGCCTGCACGACATCACTGCAGACCGGCGCGTTCCACGCGTTCGGGTCGGGCTCAGGTGACACTCCCAACGTGCTCAATACCACTGATATCCTCTGCCACCCCTCCACCGTGACGGACGCGGAAACCGGCGACCTTCGCGTGGCCGCAAAGGTGAAAACGCTGACCACACCGGTCGCGCTCTCCGATCACGGCTCCTCGTACGGGTTCACTCTCTACCCGAACAGCGATTCGCCGATCCCTATCATCCGCAATGAAGAGTTGATCCTACTTCGGGCAGAGGCGAACTGTGCGGCCTCGACTTCCGGCAGCTGCACAGGCGACACGACGGCGGCGACGACCGACATCAACTTCATCCGGGTGAATTCGGGGGGGCTGGCGGCATCGAGCGGCCTGAACGCGAGCACCATCCTCGACGAGCTTCTCAAACAGAAGCGCTACTCGCTGCTGTTCGAAGGAGGGCACCGCTGGATCGATCTGCGCCGCTACGGGAAGCTGGACGCGACCCACGTGGCGATCGATATACCGAAAGACGTCATCCACGCGGCGTTTCCCATCCCGCTGACCGAGTCGCAGGCGCGGTAGCGTGATGGACGCGCGCAAGTAGATCAGAGCGAAGGCGCTAACGCCCGTAGAGTCTGCGCAACTCTTCCTTCGCTCGCTGCAGCCTGCGCCGCTTCGCCGCGCTCAGGTTCCGACCTGCTCGGTTCTCGTAGAAGGTCAGCATGGACATGGCCGAGCGGAACGGACCGGACTTGCGCCGCTTGCTGCGCTCAGCGGATCGCTTCAGCGAAAGCGCGATCTGCCGCGGGCTGCGCGTGAACACCCTGCTCTCCAGATCGAGCGCGTTGCTGCGCTCGGTCACCCGCCGCGACCAGCGGCGCGTCTGCGGGCGGCGCCGCGCTCTCTTCCTTTTCGCCGGCATCCTTCCTCAGTACCTCGCCTCTTCCGAGCGGTGCGCGCGAGCCTCGGTGAAGTGGCGCACGAACCATTCCGCCGCGAGCTGCGCGACGCGTTCGAGCGCGCCGGGCTCCTCGAACAGGTGGGTCGCGCCGGGAATGATTTGCAGCTCCTTCGCCGTCCGCAGCCGGCGAAAGGCCTCGCAGTTCATCTCGATCACCGGTTGGTCGTTGCCGCCGACGATCAGCAGTGTCGGAGCGCGGACCGCGGCGAGCTCTTCGCCGGCCAGGTCGGGGCGCCCCCCACGCGAGACTACCGCCCGCACCAACCGCGGTTCCCGGGCGGCCGCCACCAGCGCGGCGGCAGCGCCGGTGCTGGCGCCGAAGCAGCCAATGGGCAGATGCCCGGTGAGGGGATTCCGGGAAAGCCAGCGGGCGGCGCCGATCAGCCGATCGGCGAGCAGGTCGATGTCGAATCGCAAGTGCCTGGTGTAACGCTCCTCCTCGCCTTCCTCGGGCGTCAGGAGGTCGATGAGCAAGGTGCCGAGGCGGAAGCGCTGCAGCGCCCGCGCCACCTGGCGATTGCGCGGACTGTGCCGGCTGGAGCCGCTGCCGTGAGCGAAGAGGACCACGCCGATCGCTCCTTCGGGAAGCGCGAGATCGCCTTCCAGCGCCACCCTGTCGCCTGCCGGAACGTCGACACGCACCTCCCGCGCTCCCTGCGCGCGGGGGGCGCGGCGCTCTTCCTGCGCGCGCTCGAGGAGCTTCCGGACCTCCTCGTCGCTGGTCTGCTCGAAATCCTCGTACCAGAGACCCACGGCATGGAACGGCTCGGGCGTCGCCGCGCAGACCACCTCGTCGGCCTCCTTCTCCATCAGCTCGCACGTCTCGGGCGCGGCGACCGGCACCGCCACGATCACGCGGGCCGGAGATTGCTCCCGCAGCGCTCGCAGGGCGGCGAGCATCGTCGAGCCCGTCGCCAGCCCGTCGTCCACCAGCACGACCGTTCGACCCTCGATCGGCGGTGGAGGCCGCTCACCGCGAAAGAGGCGTTCCCGGCGCTCCAGCTCGCGCTGTTCCTCCGCGGCGACCGCCTCGATCGTCTCCTCGTCGATCCCGAGCGCCTCGATCACGCTCTCGTTCAGGACGCGGATTCCGCCGCTGGCGATGGCACCCATCGCCAGCTGCTCCTGGCCGGGCACTCCCAGCTTGCGCACGACGAAGACGTCCAGCTCGGCGCCCAACCGCCTGGCAACCTCGAAGGCGACGGGAACTCCACCGCGCGGAAGCGCCAACACCAGGAGATCTGGCCGGCCGGCGAGTGCGCTCAGCCGTCCGGCGAGCACGGCCCCTGCGTCGAATCGGTCGCGGTACCGCGAGCGCATCGATCCCGCCTCGTCGGGCAAATATGCGCATCCACTGGAGTTGTGCTAGCGCGCTTCCTGTCGGTTGACGGCCTTCGCACAGGCTGCTAGACAGCGCGCAGCTCATCGAGACCGGCTGAGGGAAAGGCCCTTCGAAGCCTGGGCTGGAAGCCCCGCTCGCCGCGGTCACCAACATCGCGGCCGACGTACGAGTCATCGTCGATGCGACCGCTGCGCAAGAGGTGGCCGCTCATCACCGGCGATGGCTCGCGCGCGGATCTCTCGGGCCGCGACGTCGCCCGCAAGCTGCTGATCGTCGCTCGCGTCGCCGGAAGGCCGCTCGAGGAGGGCGACGAGCCGGTCCGGAGGTGACCGCACAGGCGCTGCTTGTGGACGTTCTCGAGATCGGGCGGCAGGCAGGCGCTCCGGGACAACCGAAAAGATGATGGCCTCCCCGCCTGGAACCCACCCGTGACGCCGAGCGGGCGGCCCGTTGCTTCCGGCTCGACAGGCATTTTCATTTCCACTGGACTGCGCGAGCGTCGCGAGTGAAAAACCGAGGTTCCACACCCCGCCCGAGATGACTTCCCCGGAGCTAAGCGACTGCATCCTCATCGCGGATGACCACCCCGCGAATCTCCTCGCGCTCGAGGCAGTGCTGGAGCCTCTCGGCCATCCGATCATCAAGTCGTCGTCTGGAGTCGAGGCGCTTCGATACCTGCTCGATCACGACTGTTCGCTGGCGCTGCTCGACGTCGCCATGCCCGGGCTCGACGGCTTCGAAACGGCGGCGTTGATTCGCGGCCGCGAGCGCACCCGGCACATCCCCATCATCTTCATCAGCGCTTCCGCGCGCGATGAGACGCACGTCTTCAAGGGCTATGCGCAAGGCGCCATCGACTACGTGGTCAAGCCGTTCGATCCCGACGTCATGCGCGCGAAGGTCACCAATCTGCTCGCGCTGCATCGCCGGAGCGAAGAGATGCGGCGGGAGGCGGCGTTGCGCGGCCGCGAGCGAGACGAGTTCCGCGAAAAGGAGCAGGAGGCGCGGGCGGAAGCGGAAGCGCAACGCAAGCGGCTCCAGAGCCTGCTGGTGCAGGCGCCTTCGGTGATCGCAATCACGAAAGGACCCGATCACGTCTTCGAGCTGGTGAACGAACGATGTCAGCAGATGCTCGGATCCCTCAAGGTGCTGGGGAAGCCGGCCCGGGAAGCCTTGCGCGGCCTTCTTCCGCAGGAAGCATGGAAGTCGGTCGACGCAGTCTATGAGAGCGGGAACGCCTTCGTCGGAACGGAAGCGGCCATCTCCCTCGACGAGCACGGCTGGGGAGGGACGGAGCGCCGGTTCTTCAATTTCGTGGTCCAGGCGATCCGGGACCTGGCAGGCAACATCGACGGGCTGATGCTGCACGCGTTCGAGGTGACGGACCAGGTGCGCGCCCGGGAACGGGAGCGCGACGCGATCCGCTTGCGCGACGAGTTCCTCAGCATTGCCTCGCACGAGCTGCGCACGCCGCTCACGCCGCTGCGGCTGCAGCTCCAGTCCACTCTCAAGTGCTTGGACAAGGGAGAGACCGGGGTGGCCGAGCTGCGCCCGCGACTGGAGCTGGCGCTCCGGCAGACGGTGCGGATCGGTATCTTGGTGACCGATCTCCTCGAGGTCTCCCGCATCACCAGCGGACGGCTCACGCTCCAGCGCGAGGAGATGGACCTGGCGGAATCGGTGCGCGACGTGGCCGAGCGCCACGAACCGGAGGCACGCAACGCGGGAACGACCGTGCAAGTGCAGGCGGAGCACGTCACCGGGCGCTGGGATCGGCTCCGCATCGAGCAGGTGATCGCGAATCTTCTGGTGAACGCGATCAAGTACGGCGGCGGCCGGCCGGTCCGGCTCACGGTGGAGCGCGCGGACGGCGCCGCCCGGCTGACGGTGCGCGATGAAGGGATCGGAATTTCCACCGAGGACCAGGAACGGATCTTCGACCGCTTCGAGCGCGCGGTGTCCGTGCGGAGCTACGGAGGCATGGGTCTTGGGCTCTACATCACACAGCAGATCGTCGATGCGCACGGCGGGCGGATCCAGGTTCAGAGCGCGCGCGGGAAGGGTTCCGCCTTTACGGTCGATCTGCCAGTGTTGACGGAGTGAAGCAGGAGCGCAGCTTCTTGCGCTTCGAGGAGATGCACATGGCCAATCCGTTCGTTCATGTCGAGCTGCAGACCAACGATCTGGCGAAAGCGAAAGCGTTCTATTCCAGGTTGTTCGACTGGAAGCTGGAGGACGTCCCGATGCCCGGAACCGGCGGCACGTACACCATGATCGGCGTGGGTGAAGGGACCGGTGGAGGGATGCTGAAGAGCATGGCGCTCGCCGGCTCACCGCCACAGTGGCTCGCATACGTCGGCGTCGATGACGTCGCCAGCTCCACCCGCAAAGCCAGGGAGCTGGGCGCGGAAGTGGTGTTGGACAAGACGGAGGTTGGCGATTTCGGATGGATGAGCATCCTCACGGACCCGACCGGCGCTACGTTCGCGCTCTGGCAGGCCAAACAGCCCCAACGTTCTGAGAAAAAGAAGTAGGGCAGGCCGAAGGCCCGGCATGAATGCATACCGGGCCTTCTCACCTTGGCGGCGGCTCACCGCGCGCACAGGCCGCTGCCCGCTCCAGCAGCAACTTGCGCTCGCGCGCGTTCTTGGTGAGCGAAGCCGCGCGCTGGAACTCCTTCCCCGCCTCCTCCAGCCGGCCGAGCTTCGCGAGCAGATCGCCGCGCACGCTCGGCAACAGATGGTAGCCGGCGAGCGAGGGTTCCGGCAGCAGCGCATCGACCAGCTCCAGGCCCGCTGCGGGGCCGGACGCCATGGCGACGGCGACCGCGCGGTTCAGCTCCACGACGGGAGAGGGTGAAAGCTGCGCGAGGTCCCGGTAGAGCGCGGCGATGCGCGTCCAGTCCGTCTCCTCAGGGGTCCGCGCGCGTGCGTGACACGCGGCGATGGCGGCTTGTAGCGTGTACGAGCCGCGCCCGCCGTCGAGCTCCTCGGCCCGGTCGAGAGCCGCAAGGCCGCGGCCGATGAGGACGCGATCCCACAGGGCGCGGTTCTGATCGAGGAGCAGGACCGGTTCTCCCGCCGGACCGGTCCTCGCCCGCAAGCGCGACGCCTGGATCTCCATGAGCGCGACGAGCCCGTGCACCTCCGGCTCCTCGGGAGCGAGCCCGGCGAGGATGCGGCCCAGACGAAGCGCGTCCTCGCAGAGCGCGGGTCGCACCCAGTCGTCCCCCGCTGTCGCCGAGTAGCCCTCGTTGAAGATGAGATAGATGACCTGGAGAACGGACGACAGCCGCGCGGCGAGCTCGGCGCCCCGCGGGACCTCGAAAGGGACGCGCGCGTCGGCGAGGGTCCGCTTGGCGCGCACGATCCGCTGGGCGATGGTCGGCTCGGGGACGAGGAATGCGCGCGCGATCTCCCCGGTCGTCAGTCCTCCGAGCAGGCGCAGCGTGAGCGCGACGCGCGCTTCCATGGAAAGGACGGGATGACAGGCCGTGAACACCAGGCGCAGGAGGTCGTCGCCGACGTCATCGTCAAGCGCGGCATCGAGATCAGGCGACATCTCCCGATCGACCTCCCGGCCGAGCTCCTCGTGCTTCCGCTCGAGCCGCTTTCCTCGCCGCAACAGATCGACTGCGCGGTGCTTGGCCGTGGCCATCAGCCAGGCGCCCGGATTGTCCGGGACCCCCGACTGCGGCCACCGCTCCAGCGCCGCGACCAGCGCATCCTGTGCCAGCTCCTCGGCGAGCCCCACGTCGCGGACCATCCTCGCGAGACCCGCGATCAGCCGCGGCGACTCGATCCGGTAGACCGCGTTGATTGCGCTATGCGCGTCGGTCGCCGTCACGGCGACTGATCACAGCATCTTCACCCGCGCGCGCAAGCGAGAAATCTATCGCCGCTGCGACTCGATCCTCTTGCGGAGGTCCTCCTCCTTCTTCCGGATCTCGCCACTGGGATCGCTGGGCGCGAAGTCCGCCGTTTCGAAGAGCTGGCGGATCTCCACCTCCGCATCCTCGAAAGGGGCGCGC
>VBKQ01000362.1 GCA_005879505.1 Deltaproteobacteria bacterium | reverse complement strand
GGAGACCGCGGCCGAGCTGCGCGCGTTCTTCGATCGGCACCCGCGCGGGATCTGCCTCTTCATGCGCGGTATCGACGTGGAGCGGACGCGCGAGGCGGAGATGGCGGCGCAGACCCTTGCATTTCCGGTCTTCGCACCCTTCGATCCGCGGCTGCCCTCGCGCGCCACGCCCCTGCTCCGCAGCCTGCAGCGGGCGGCGTTCGACGACGATGCGATGGGTGCGCTGCTGGGCCGCTGCGAGCCCGGAGCGGAGAAGGCTTGCCGACTGAAGCGCGAGCGCATGGCGTCGCAGCTACGCGCCTCCGTCGGCAAGCTGCAGACCCCGCTGACGAACCTGGCGGCGGACGAGATCCCGTTCCACATCGGGGCGTCCGGCCCGTTCCACCTCGCCGATTCCGATACCTTGCACGTCACGCTGGAGAGCTCGGTGGAAGTGCCCAAGGCGAAGGGCGCGCACGCGCGCCTGATGGTCCGCTACCAGCCGCTCTGGCCCGAGTCCGTCGCCGAGAAACGCCTGCAGTGCCTGCAGCAGCCGGGCATCTGCCTCTTTCGCGCGCTCTGGAGCCTGGATCCCCCGGCCCGGGCCGCCGACGCCGGAGAGGACGGATTCGAGTCGCTCGTCGCGCTCTTCGCGCGGCGCGACGGCAACACCCGCTGCGTGCGGCGTCTCTTCAACGCGCTCGCCTCCGCCGGCGAGGATCGGCTGCTCGAGCTGCAGCGCGATCTGCGCGAGCCCGTCTCGGCCGGAGAGAACCGGGCACCTTGCGACACGCGCGCCCGCGCGCTCGCAGGTCTGGTCCCGCGCGCAGAGGAGGACGGTCCCACCGCCTGCGCGGATCGGGGAAACGCAAGGCCGTTCGGGGAAGTCGCCGGCGAGGGCTGCCGCCCGGTCAGTCTGGTCTACGTCCAGGAAGAGCCCTGGGCCTCTGCGGCGGCGCGCATCGCCGCCGTGGCCGCGGCGCGCGGAGTGGCGGTCTCCGTCTCCGGCATCAAGGCGAGCGAGGTCCATCGCGGATCGCTGGGGAGCTGGGACGTACTGCTCACGGTGGCCAGCAACTACTACAATCGCAGATACCCGACGCTGGTGCCGCTGCTGCATCCCGCCGGCAACCAGAACCTGAGCGGCGGCCAGGCGGTCAGCGAGATTCCCGGACGGACGCTTCTCGCCAGCTACGAGTCCTCGATCGTCTATCCCCCGCCCTCCTGGCTCGGAGGCCCCGCCGCGCCGCCCCCGACGCGGGCCGAGAGCCTGCGCCTCTTGGAAGAGGACGTCGCGCGGCAGGGTCCAGCGCCGATCTATCCGCTCGCCTTCCTGCGGCCCGCCACGCTGACGATCCCCGAATCCCAGGCTGAGCCAGCGCGCAGCCCTTGGTATTTCTCCCGCCTGCTGCAGGCCTGGAGCACGCCGCAATGATCGGCGCGCTCATGGCGGCCGCGTTGGCGGCCACGGGACCCGAAGCGCCGGACTGGTTCCGGGCCTGGCAGTACACGGCCAAGCCCGCGACGCTGCGCGGTTGTTCGGAGTGCCAGGGCGAGCCCGACGACGTCTGCGAAGTGCGCCCAGGCGCACAGACCCGCGCGCTGGCGGAGTACGCGCTGCAGCGGTCGCCTTCCACCGACCGCGTCAAGCTCTTGCGCTCGAAGGCGGACCCGGATTGCGCAGTGCGTGCGGCAACGTTCTTCTCCGCCCGTTCGCCGGTGCAGCTCGCCGCGATCCGGCTCGCACGCACGCCGCCTTCCGCGGCGCTGCTGGAGCGCTTCGGCGTCCGTTACTCCGTCGCCGGCTGGCCCCGCGCTCCGCAGCGACGGAAGGGACAGCAGCTGCTCCCGGCCACTCCCGATCGCGCCGCGCTCCGGATCGGTCTCGTCTGCTGGGGCGCGGAGCATGCCTGGCCCACGGTGGAGCTGGGCGCGGCCAGCTCCTGCGAGTGGTGGCTCCTGCCGGTCCGTGCGGACGGCGAGCCGGACCTCGCGCGGTCATCGTTCGCTCTCGTCGCGCAGCGCGACCGCTGGCCGCAGGCATTCCGATTCGGCGACCGCCGCTGGAGCCGCGCCTTCGATCGCGCGCAGCCGCTCGATGAAACCATCCTGCTCGGCGAGGAGGCGCGCACCGATCCGCCGCCGTCACCACCGGTTCTGGCCTCGCCCGCGTCACCGATCCGGATCTCGCCCTGCGTCGGAGAAGCGCGCGCAAGATCGCCGGTGCTCGATCGCTTCGATCAATGGGAAGCGCAGATCGTGGGTCCGCGCCGGTCGCTGGACCGGATCGGGTGGACCGTCGACGCCGCCGCCTGGTCGGGGCACTGCCAGGAGCTGGACGTCCTGCGGACCGCGCTCGAGCAGCAGCTCGGGTGCGCCCTCGCGCAGGAAGGGCGATGCATCGGCGCAGGCGCAGACCGCGAGGATTCCCGGTGAGCGCGCCGTCCCTCCCCTGCCCGACCGATGGCCTCGAGGCGCTCACCGCATCCGCGCGGGCGTCCCGCGTCGCCGCCTCGGCGCTGCGCTGGCTCGCCGCATGCGCGCTCGCTTTTGCCGCGCTGCTCGCGGTTGCCGTCGCGCTTGCGGAAGTGGATCGCACCCGCGGGCCCGATCCCGCACTGCCGTCGGCCTCGGCGTATCTGGACTTCGATCTAGGGGTCCTGCGCGCGATCGCGCAGCGCAGCTTCGATGCGAGCGTCCCGGACGGCCGCCTTCGTGCGCTCTGGGATCGCCGCCCGCCTTGGCGTCTTCCGGCTGTCGCCGCGGAGGAAGCGCATGCGGTGTCGCTCCACGATGCTTGGGCCGCCTCGGTCGCCGACAAGAGCCGGTTCCGCGGCGCCGCCCGCGGGGCATCCGACGCCCTCGGGCTGCTTCTCGGCGGCCTTTGCCTCGCGCTCGCGGCTGCTGCTCTGGGCGGCGCCTTTGCCGAGCGCATCCGCGCCGCAGCCGCAACCCCGGCGGCGGCGCGGCGCACCGCGCTCGCCGCAGCGGCAGCAGTGCTCGTGCTCTTGCCACTCTGGGGCATGCTCGATCCGGCCCTGTTCTACGATCGTACCCGCTCCGCCGGAACCGGAGCGGCCGCGCTGTTCTTCGTCGCCGGATTCGCCGGCGCGATGTCCGGGGCCGGGGCGCGATCCCTCTTCGCTCCCCCACCTCAGGCGGAGTTCCTCACGGCCCTGAGCGGCCGGCCGGCGCTGCTTTCCGCGGCGCGCCTCTCGGCGTTGGAAGCGACCCGCTGGCTCGTCCCGCTCGTCCCGGCGCTCGCGGCCGCGGCCGTCTTCGCCTGCGCGAAGGCCGACCAGGACCCGTCGCTGCGTGGCGAATCCAGCGGGCTCGGCGCGCTCATCCGCGCGGCCATGGGGGAAGTCTCCGCCGCCGATCGGCTCTCTTCGGCAGCCCTGGCGGGCAGCGCGCTCGTCGTGCTCTGGTATCTTGGGCATCGCTTCGTCCTGGAGGTGCGCGCCTCGCTCGGCACCAGGGGGAGCGCGTGAAGAGAGCAAGCGGCCTCCTCGAGATCCTCCTGCCGCCGGGATTCCGCGCCCCCTCCGCGCTCGCCGGCATTCTGCTCGCGGCCGGGATCGCGCAGGGCATTGCGCTGGTCGGGCGCGACGAGGCGTACCCGGTCGCGGCGGCGCTCCTGGCCGCGCTCCTCGCGACCGCCGGCGCCATTCTCGCCGCGTTCGTCCGCGCCAACGTCCGCGGAGGCGCCGCCCCGGATCCCGGCGCGCAGCGGTCTCCTTCGGATCCGATGGCGGTGATCGCGCTCGGCATCATCGCCGCCGCGGCGCTCGAGGCCTGGCGAGTCACCGGCATCTTCTTCCCGCTGCGCATGGCGCTCGCCTGGCGCGGCGCGCTGCCTTTCGATCGCCTCGCGGAGCCTGCGCTGCCGATGATGCTCGCAGGGACCTGCCTGATCGCGCTCGGAGCGGCGGCGACGGCCACGTTGACGGGCGCTCTCTGGCTGCTCCTCTACGCGCGGCGTCTCGAGATCCAGTCGCGCCTGGTGGGAGCCGCTCTCTCCTTCGCGGGCGCGGTGCCCTACGTCGCTTTCGCGCTGGTGGTGCGCGCGCTGCTCTGCGGGCCGGTCGCGTTCCGCGCCGCCGGCCAGTGGCTTGCGCTGCGTCCCGACGAGCAGCTCGCGTACCGATCCCTGCTTGGCGCGGCGCCCGGCCTGCTCGCGGCGTCCGTCGGGCTCGGGTTGGGGATCAGCCGCGGGCTCTGGAGCTGGCTGGATGAGGTCCGGGCCGCCGAAGAGAGTAGCGACTCGTTCCTGGCGGCGACCGTGCGCGGGCAGGGCCGCTGGTCCATCCTGCTGCGGCAGGGGCTGTGGCTCCGGCGCCGTCGCGAGCTGGGAGCGCTGCTGCTCGCGGGCATGGCCGGAGCGGTCCTGATCGACGTCCTGTCGAATACGCTCATCGACAGCTTCCGGCCTCCAGGGTTTCCGCCCTACCCTTCGCTCGGCGCGGCGCTGTTCCTCCGCGGCGCCACCGAAAGCGGCGGCCCCTCAGCGCTGCCGGGGGCATGGGCCACCGCGCACGTCGCCGTCGTCGCGGCCTCGCTCCTGCTTCTGCTCGCGCAGGTGCTGCCGCGGCGCCCGGGTACGAGCGTTCTAGATACCGGCTTGCTCCGCGTCGGCCACACCGTGCTCGCGCGCGGGATCCCGAGCGCGCACGGGCTTCCACCACGGCCCTCGCTGCAGTGGGTGCTCGGCCCTTCGGGGGCCGGCAAGAGCACGCTGCTGCGGGCCTGGGCTGCGCAGTTGCCGCGGGCCATCCTGGTTCCGCAGGACCCGGACGATGCGCTCCCGAGTACGTTTTCCACCACCGACGTGGCGGCGATGGCCCGCTCCGCGCCCCTCCCGACCGACCGCGTCGTCTGGGATCTTCTCGGGCGGCTCGGCGACGATCCAGTGCGGCGACGCCTCTTCGATCCGTTCACGCCGGTTTCCCGGCTTTCCCGGGGCGAACGGCAGCGCCTGCTCCTCGCGCTCGCGCTCTCCCGCGCTCGCGCCGACCCAGGCTGCACCTTGCTTCTCGACGAGCCCACCTCTGCGCAGGACACCTGGCGCACCGGCGCGCTGCTCGAATGCGTGCGCGACCTGCTTCCGGCCAGGTTCACCGGGAGCGGTGCGGTCGCCCTCACCTC
The DNA here is from genome assembly GCA_005879505.1 of Deltaproteobacteria bacterium. GTDB lineage: Bacteria > Myxococcota > Myxococcia > Myxococcales > 40CM-4-68-19 > 40CM-4-68-19. Next base: position 10,015 of record VBKQ01000362.1, on the reverse strand, counting down.
GCACGATCCGGAACCGATCGACGCCTTGCTCGGGGACCGTGGCACACAGGACGTCGCCGATCACGTGCTGTGGTTGGAAAATCGCCACTCCGTCGCGGCGTCGGTCCGCCGCCTGCCGGACCGGCGCTGGGAAGGGGCGGAGACGCGAGGTCTCCAGCAGTATCTGGCAGCAGCGGATTCACTGCTCGGGGCGGCGGCCGGGGCCAGGGACGGGCCCGCCGCCGCCGGAGGATCCGATGGCATCCGCGTCCTGCGCGCGCGAGTGACCATCGGCGGCCGCCCTCACGCCGTCTCCGCGGACGCTCGCGTGCGCGCAGGCGAGCTGATCGTCCTCTCCGGCCCGTCGGGATGCGGCAAGTCAACCCTTCTGCGCGAGATCGCTGCGCGACCTCCCGCTCCGGTCGAGGTGGGCTACGTGATGCAGGACGGCGCGCGCGCGTTTCCCGCGGAGATGCCGGTCCGCGAAGTCCTCGGCGAAGGTCCGACGCGGACCCGGCGCGCGCTGGCCCAGGGCTGGTTCGGGAACCAGCTCGATGACGATCTGGTCTCCCGGCCGGTCGGAACGCTCTCCGAAGGCGAGCGCCAGCGCGTCCTGCTCGCCGGGGAGGTCCTCCGCCTGGACCGCACGCGCGGCCGCACCCGCCTGCTCCTTCTCGACGAACCGTTCGGGGCCGCGGATCCGGCCGCTCACTTGAGACTGATGGACGCGCTGCTGCGCTGGGTTCGCGAGCCGGCGGGACGGAATGCGGCCATCCTCGTCTCGCACAGTCCACTGGTGGACCTCGGGCTCGCGCGCTCGTTTGGCGTCCCCACCCGCGAGTGGACGATCCAAGGCTTGGACCGATGAACCGGGCGGCACGACGACTTGCTCTTCTGGAGCGGAGGCCCTGGACACTGGCGCTGATCGGCGCTGCCGGGCTGACGCTGCTGATCCCCAGCGCTCTGGCGCTCTACGGTCCTCCCGAGCTCCTCGACGCAGGCATCGCGCTCGGCAACGCGCGCCTCGCGCTCGGGCTCGCCGGCCTGTTCGCCATCAGCGTGGGCGTCCTGCGACTGCTGTTGCGGCGCCGCCGTCTCGCCGAGGAGCAGTTCGACGAGGAGCCGATTCTTCCCCACCCCGATGCGGCGCCGACGCGCGCTCACCTGCGGTAGACGACCGATGGCGCCCTTCGACCCCATCCCGATCCAACGCGCCGCCGGTTCGGCGCTGCGGTCGCTCAGGCTCAAGGGAGCTCCCACCCATCGGCTCGCCGCGGCAGCGCGGAGCGAGCCGCTCAAGCCATCGCTCGCCATCGACGCGCTTCTCTCGGCGATGCGGGCCCGTTTCGGCCTGGCCGAATCGGCGGCCAACGAGTTGCTCCGTCCGGCGCTCGCTGACTGGCGCGATGCGGTGGGCTGCGCCGACCCGCTGCTCCTGCCCGCGAACGCGCTCGGATCCGCGGGGGAGAAACACCTCATCCCCATCCCCATGCCTTCCTGGTGCGCCTCGCTCGTGGAGGCGGGCGTCTTGCGGCTGGAGGGTCCACCCGCGCTCGATGGCCCTCGCGTGGTGCAACATGCCTGGCTCGCGGTGGTGCGGGAGGCCGAGCTGAGCGCCGTGGAATGCTTTCCCATCATCCTCGCTGGGCGCTACGGATCCGGTGCCGCCGCGCTCCGCATCCACCTGGCGATCTCGCCGCCGTTCCTTTCCTCCGGCTGGCAGGGAAACCTTTGTCTCCGCGCGGGAGCCCAGCGGCTGGACAGCTCGCGCATCCCGGTGCGCCTCTGGCTGGGGCTTCCCGCGTCGCCGCAGGCAGCTCCGCCGGGAATGAGAGGAGAGACCGCGGTCACCTGGGCGATGCCTCGCGGTCTGGACTCTCTCGCTCCAGGATGGCCCGACGGCTGGCCGAGGTGGGCAGTGCTGCGGGTCCGCGAAGGACGGGAACCCCAAGCGCTCTGGGAGCTTCCGGCGCTCTGGCGCGCCTGCACGGGCCCGGCTCCCGAGGCGGAGGTGGCCTCCTCGGTCTCGCCCTCGCCGGGGACGCTGCGCCTTGCCGTGGACATCGGCAGCACCTCGACGGTGATCGTCGAGGAGGACAGCGCCGCCGCGGGAAGCGTAGGCGCGAAGCTTCTCGCCCATGGATCGCTGCTTCCGACGCCGTCGGGTTTCCGCAGGCTGGCGGGGGACGCCGCCACCGCGCATCGGGTGGGATGCGCTGAGCACCTCCTCGCGCCGGGCGGGCAACTCCCGACTGCGTTGTCGGCGCCTGGCGCCAGCGCCCTGACCGAGCTGCTGCGCGGTTCTCCGGATGCCGCGGACCAGGTCTGGCTGCCGCAAGCGCCCGGTCTCGAGGACGAGTCCGGCCTCCTCTTCATCGACCGGTTCAAATCGCCCGAGCTCCTCTTGCTCTCCGACTGGCTCGCGCAGCTGCCTCCCGCCCTCGCGGACCGCGCGGAAGTGAGCCGCAAGCTTCTCGACACGTTCGCTTATCAGATCGGCCGGACGCTCGCCGCGGCCCACGCCACGCCGCTCGCCGCCCCCGAGGGCGGCCGCTGGACTCTGCGCAGGCCGCGGCTCACCTCGGCCGTGGCGATCCTCACCTACCCGGAGTGCGCATTCGATACCGGCGCGGCGCAACCTTTCAGCGCGGTGTTCGAACAGGCAGGACTGCAGCTGTGCCGAGGACTCGCTGCAGCGTGGGAACAGGCCTCGCATCGTCTGGTGGCGGACCCTGCCGCCGCCCGCGCGGCGCGCGCGCACACACGCGACGAACGCCATCCGATCGACGCGTACGTGGATTTCGGCGGCTTGACGCTGCAGATCACCGTGCGCGTTCCTCACGCTCCCGGCCGGCCGGCACCGTTCATCCGCGGGTCTTCCACCAGCTACCTGCTCGGCGGTGAGCGCTTGATCGACGCGGCCGCGTTCGCTGCCGCCGATCGCGATGCGCCTTCTGCCCTGCGCGAAGCCTACCGCGCGACGGCGCGGCGGTGGCGCGCCCTGATCGCGAACGGCGGCGCCCTGCGCGGTGCGGAAGCCGCTCGCCACCCTCCGGTCGGCGACGCCCTCCTCCACATCGTGCTGGAGCTCCTGCGAAGACAGCTGGAGGGTACGCTCCGCCGGGCCGCTCCTGACCTGACGGCGCTGCGCGGCGGCGGGGTCCGGCTTCACCTTCTCGGCGAGGGTTGGAAGCTCATCGCGCTGGACGTCCCGGACGAGCTGCGCGAGGCGCAGGCGCTGCGTCGGATCGAGGAGCGCCTGAAGCAGGCCCCGCTGCTGCAAGCCCCGCTGCAGCTCCAGCGCCTGACCAAGCGGCGCGTCTGCGAGGGCGCGCTACGCGTGCGCGCCGGCGACGGGCCGTCCGATCCCGCGCTGGAGCTGCAGGGTGTCGACGTCGGCTCGGGCGACGGCCTGCGGCAGCGCTGGTTCGGCATCGCCGATCCCAGCGCCGCGCCCGATCCCGACCTGCTGCCGCGCAGCGAAGACGCGTGGTGGCGCGACTTCGCCGGCGGCTCCGATTCACTGCTGCGCGTCGAGCAGTGGTTCAGCGGACCAAAGGACACGTCGCCGTTCCAGACCCTGCTGGCGGGCGGCAATCTCGCCTTCGACGGCCGCCGCTCGGTGCTGAAGCAGTGGCTCGACGTGTCCGGCCCTTCGCTCGTCGCGCTCCGTATCCGTGAAGCGCTGCAGCCCGGCCTTACTGCACCGTGAACGTGTCGCCCCGGTTGCTCACCGTCACCTTCATCGACGAACCCGGGAGACCGCCCGCGATGTCCACCTCGTTCGATCGAACGATGGTGACGCGCTGGCCCGTCCTCGCTGTGTTGCTCGCCGCCGGAACGTCATAAGCGCCGGTGTCGGGCGCCTGGGCCGAGAAGCCGCCGCTGCTCAAGCTGATCGTCGCAGCCTTCGCCACGGCAGGAGTCGTCCAGCTCACGTGGAGCGCCGCATTCGCCGTCTGTGTCGAGCCCCCTACCGGCGCATTGATGGCGTGCGTTCCGGGATAACCGACCACGACGCCCTGCACCTTGTCGGTGCCGTTCACGACGCTCAGGCTCAGGTCGCCCGAAGGGTAGGAAGTGCTCGTGTTCGCGTACACGCCGCTGCCGGTCTGGGCCTCGGTCAGCACGACGTCGCCCAGGGCGGCGTTATGGACGGTAACGGTCGCGCCGCTCACGTTGGCGCCGAGCCTGTCCTTGACGGTGACGGAGAAGGCGGTCAGCGGGGCTGTGGCGGAGACGGTGACGGTCACGTTGCTGGTGACGAGCAACGTCGACGATCCCGAGCCCGTGCGGTTGTGATCGACTGCGGTGCCGGAGGAGCCGCCACAGGCGGCAGCCATGGCGGCGATGACGAGGATTCGTTTCACGGTCTGCTCCTTTTCAGAGTCTTTTCTGAAGACCACGAAGCGCTCAGGCGAGGCCACGCTACATTGTGCGCGCGGCGGCGCGCGCACTTGGACTCCCGTCTCGCGATTCATGCGATAAGGTTCGCCGCTCGCAGGAGGGCTTCATTTGCTGCTCACGCTGGTGCTCGTCACAGGAAACTTTCCTCCCGACGTCGCTCAGAGGCTGGTCGGGGGCGCCCTCACCAGCGGGGTCGCCTATGCGCGGCTCGAGGAGCTGACGGATACCATCGGTCCTCGCCTCTCCGGATCGGCCGGCGCTGAAGCCGCCGTGCAATGGGCGCTGAAGAAGCTCCAGCAGGACGGTCTCGCAGCTCACCTCGAGCCGGTGAAAGTCACGCACTGGGTGCGCGGAGAGGAGAGCGGCGAAGTCCTGCCGTCACCGGGTATCGCCGGACACCGCCTCGCCTTGACGGCCTTGGGCAACAGCGTCGGCGGTGCTGCGAACGCGGAGGTCGTGGAAGCGCGTTCGCTCGCGGAAGCCGTCTCGCTCGGCGCCGCCGCGCGAGGAAAGATCGTCTTCTTCAATCATACGATGTCCGCTACCGCGGATTACGGGAAGTTCATCGAATTGCGCACGCACGGCCCCTCTGCCGCGGCGCGGGTGGGAGCCGTGGCGATGCTCATGCGCTCGCTCGCGACGGGCTCGCTCCGCTCGCCGCACACGGGGATGACCAGCTACGACGCGAATGCTCCGCGCATTCCCGGTGCGGCGATCAGCACCGAGGACGCGGATCTGCTGCATCGCCTGCTGCGGCGCGGCCCGGTGCGCGTGCGGCTCTCGCTCGGATGCCGCATCCTCCCTGACGCCGATTCCGCCAACGTGGTGGCCGACCTGCGCGGAAGGGAGAAGCCGGAGGAGGTGGTCCTGATCGGGGCGCACCTCGACTCCTGGGACCTCGGCCAGGGCGCAAACGACGACGGCGCCGGCGTCGCGATGGTGATGGAAGCCGGCCGGCTGATCGCCGCGCTCCCGCAGCATCCGCGCCGGACGGTGCGCGTGGTGCTCTTCATGAACGAGGAGAACGGCCTCGCCGGCGGAAAAGGATATGCCACTGCGCACCAGGGCGAGTTGGCACGGCACGTCGCGGCGCTCGAGGCGGACAGCGGCGCCGGGCCGCCGCTCGCCGTTCATCTGCGCGCCGGCGACGGCGGGGCGTCGATGCTGGCGCCGTGGCTTGCGCCGCTTGCGTCGCTCGGCATCGGGCTCGAGGACGGAGACGCGAGCGGAGCGGACCTGGGCCCGCTGGATCCAGCCGACGTGCCGTTGTTCGCCGTGCATCCCGACGTCACGCATTATTTCGACATCCATCACAGCGCCGCGGACACGCTCGACAAGATCGATCCGGCAAACCTGGCGAGGAATGCCGCCGCCATCGCGGTGGTCGCTTATGCGTTGGCGGAGATGCCCGGCACCCTGCCCCGCCCGACTCCCAAACCTTCGCACGACAAGCAAGGGGTGACGCGTCCCGCGGCGCACTAGAACTGTGCTAGGAGGCGCGCCATGAAGACGCTGCGAAGTTTCGTCGGAGGTCGATGGATCGAGGGGAGAGAGCCGTTCGCGACGCTGGTGAATCCCGCGACGGAGGAGCCGCTCGCCCGCACCTCGAGCGCCGGCATCGATTTCGGCGCCGCCGTCGAGTTCGGACGTTCGCAGGGCGGTCCCGCCCTGCGCGAGCTGACCTTCGCGCAGCGCGGAGCCCTGCTCGGATCCTGGAGCAAGGCGCTGCACGCCGCGCGCGACGAGCTCATCGCCCTCTCCATGGAGAACGGCGGCAACACGCGCAGCGACGCCAAGTTCGACATCGACGGCGCCATCGCCACGCTCGCCCACTACGCGGAGCTCGGCGCGCAGCTCGGGTCGATGCGCGCGCTGCGCGACGGGGATGCGGTCCAGCTCGGCCGCACCGCGCGCTACGCGGGCCTCCACCTCTGGGTCCCGCGGGACGGCGTGGCGGTGCACATCAACGCGTTCAACTTCCCGGCCTGGGGCACCTGCGAGAAAGCGGCGTGCGCTCTGCTGGCGGGGATGCCGATCCTGAGCAAGCCCGCCACCAGCACCGCGCTCGCCGCCTGGCGGGCGGCGGAGATCGGCGCCGGCATCCTTCCGGGCGGCGCTTTCCAATTCATCTGCGGCTCGCCCGGAGATCTGCTCGACCGGCTCGGACCTCAGGACGTGGTCGCGTTCACCGGCTCCTCGCAGACCGCGGCAAAGCTGCGCGAGCAGCTCGCCCGCCGAGGGGCGCGCCTGAACGTGGAAGCGGACTCCTTGAACGCGGCGGTCCTCGGGCCTGACGTGCAGACGGGCAGCGCCACCTGGGACCTGTTCGTCCAGGACGTCGTGCGCGACATGACGCAGAAGACAGGGCAGAAATGCACGGCGATCCGCCGGATCTTCGTCGGCGGCGATCAGCTCGCCTCCGCCCAGGAAGCGCTGGTCGAGCGGCTCGGGCAGGTGCGCGTCGGCGATCCGGCCCGCCCGGAAGTAAACATGGGTCCGGTGAGCACCGCCGATCAGCTGCGCGACGTTCGCGCGGGAATCGCGAAGCTCGCCTCCGAGTCCCAGCCGGTGTTCGGCGGCGACGGCAGCGTGAAGGCGCTCGCCCCGGAGGGCAAGGGCTATTTCGTCTCGCCGGTTCTCCTGCTCTCCCGGGATCCCGCCGCCGCGAAGGTGATGCACAGGGACGAGGTGTTCGGTCCGGTCGCCACTCTCGCCGCATCCAGCTCGCCCTCGGATCTCGTCCGGCGCGGCGGCGGCGGTCTGGTGTGCTCGGTGTACAGCGACGATCGCGATTTCCTGCGCCAGTTCGTTCTCGCCATCGCGCCCTATCACGGCCGCATCTACATCGGCAGCGAGAAGGTCGCCGGGCAGACCATGGGACCCGGCACCGTCCTGCCCCAGCTGCTCCACGGAGGCCCCGGTCACGCCGGGGGCGGCGAGGAGCTCGGCGGTCTGCGCGGCCTGCAGCTCTATTCGCAGCGGGTCGCCCTTCAGGGCGACCGCGCACTGCTCGATTCCATCGCTCCAGCGCTCGAGCAGCAGAAGTCCTGAGAACGCCGTGCGGGGCTTCCGGCCACGTTCACGTCGCCGGCGACGTGGCCGTGGGCGCTACTGCGCCGAATGCCAGAGCGTGAAGAGCGGCTCCGCCTCCGCGACGAAGCTCTCGTGGCGAGGGCGCCAATCGAGGTCGTTGCGCGCCTTCTCGCTGGAGATCTGCTGATCGAGCATCAGCGCCTCCTGGTACGGCGTGCCATCCGGCTTTTGCGGCTGCACCTTGCCGTCCTTCCCGGCGGCCCGTGCGGCTGCCTCCGCAACCTCGCGCTGCGTGAGCCGGGAAGCGTCGACCGCGTAGTACACGGATCCGGCCGGCGCCCGTTCCACCAGCCGGACGTACAGCTCCGCCAGATCGTCGATGTGCACCAGCGGCCAGTGGTTTTCGCCCGGACCGACGGTATGTGCCGCGCCGTGCTTCAGCGCGGTTCCGAAGAAGATCGCCGGGATCCCGCCGCGCTGTCCGCCGTAGACGATCCCGGGCCGGACCACGACGGAGCGGATTCCGTCCTTCGCCATCTCCAGCGCCGCCTGCTCGTGCGCCGGCCGCCAGGAAGCCGCTCGCACCGGCTTGAGCGGCGTGCTTTCGTCGGCGACATCGTTGGTCTCGCCCTGTACCCAGCAGCCGCTCGTATAGATGAACGTCGCCCCGACCTGTCCCCGCAGCAGATCGCGCGCGCTGGAGATCGACTTGCGATCGAGCTCGGGCCCTTTCGGCGACCATTCCTGGGCGACGTGGACGAACGCCGCTCGTCCCCAGGCGGCGCCCGCGTAGCCGGCGGGATTCCCCAGATCGCCGGTCACCAGCTTCACGCCAGCCTGCTTGAGGGGCTCCCCCTTCGCTTCCGAGCGCACGAGCGCGAGCACGTCGTGCCCGGCCTTCTTCAGCGCGAGCGCGACCGCTGAACCGATGTACCCGCTGCCGCCCGTGAGGAAGATCTTCATGCACCCTCCAGATGGGAGCGCACTGTGTACGCCGTGCAGCGCGGCCCGCCAAGAGCAAACGTGACCTGCGTAGTCATCTTCGCACCGCCACCCCTGGTACGCGGCGGGATGTGTGTGTAGATCCCACCTGCAATAAATCCAAGTGGCGGGATTGTTTCAGCTTAGTGTCGTAACGCGGCGCAGCGGTTCACGGCCTCATGTTTGCTACCAGCACGGTGCGATGGGCAACGTCGAGCTTCTTCCAGTCCGCAGCGCCGAGCGAGTGGCAGTCCTCCTCAACGCGAACGCGCGCAGCGTCTCCGACGCGCTGAAGCGCGAGCTGGAAAACTTCGTTCCTCCCGAGGACTTGTACTACTCGCGCTGTTTCGACGATGCACGCTCGATCGCGCGGCAGGTCCTCGACAAGGGCTACCGCACGGTCCTCACCGGCGGCGGCGACGGCACCTTCGTCGGTTATGTGAACTGCTTGTTCGAGCAAGCGCGGCAGCCGAGCGCCTCGACGGCGCGCGGCGCGCTCAAGCTCATGCCGGTCCCGGCGCACGAGATCCTCATGCCGCGATTCGGCGTGCTCCGGCTCGGAACGGGGAACGCTGTCGCCGAGTTCGCCGGCGCGAGCGGCCGCCGGCTTGGCGTGGTGGAGGACATCCTGCGCGCCCGTTCCGGCGAGGTTTCCATGGCGCGCCCGCTGCACCTGCTCGTGCACGAAGGCAAGCGCGCCCCGTTCGCCGGCCTGGGCATCGACGCGAAGGTGCTGAACGATTATGTCAGCATCACGGACCACATCGGGCCTGGCGGGCTGGGATACTTCTGCTCGGTGGTCGGGAAGACGCTCCCCTCCTACATGCTGCAGCGGGGCATTCCCAATGTGGAAGTAGTGAACCTGGGAGGTCCCGCGCAGCAGATCGGCCCGGACGGCAAGCCGATCGGACGCGACATCGGCACCGGCGAGGTCATCTACCGCGGCCCCTGCAAGATCGCCGCGGCGGGCACGGTCCCGTACTACGGCTTCGGCTTTCGCGTCTTCCCGTTCGCGCTGCGCGCGCCCGGCAGGTTCCAGCTGCGCCTCACGGCCATCGGCGTTCCGAAGATCATCGCCAACCTGCGTACCCTCTGGCGCGGCGGGCCGCCGCCTTCGGGCATCCTCGATTTTCACTGCGACAAGGTCGCAATCCGCTTCGACCGCGAGATGCCGCTCCAGGTGGGGGGCGACGCGGAAGGATATCGCCGCGAAGTGCTGTTCGAGATGGCCGAGCGGCCGCTCGAGCTGCTTGACTTCCGCGCCTCGCAGCCGCGCGACTAGTCACTCTTTCGCCAACGTCGCCATGTAGCGGTCGATCCGGTCGCGGAACTCGTCGCCGGAATCGATGAACTGCACGCCAACTCCGGGCTGTTTTCCCCCCACCGCGAGCTGCCGGTGCACCACGATGCCGTTCGTCGTCACCGACGCCACGTCGTCCGGAAGCTGGATCTCCACCTGCACGGCGGTGTCCAGCGGAGGAGGGTCGTCGGTCTGGATGAAGATGCCGCCGCGGCTGATATTGGTGGCGTGTTCCAGGACGAAGTCGCGCGCGGTGCGGAACCGCACGCCCAGCGTCACCGGGTGGCGCGGAAAGCCGCGCTGGTTCCCGTCGTC
>VBKQ01000211.1 GCA_005879505.1 Deltaproteobacteria bacterium | reverse complement strand
GGGCCATCGGCGACGGCGATCACGGAGTGAACATGCTGCGCGGGTTCGCCGCCATCGCCGAAGCGCGCGAGGCCATCTGCGCGCTTCCTCTCTCTTCCGCCCTGGAAGAGATGGGCAAGCTGCTGGTGATGAACGTCGGCGGCGCCTCCGGTCCACTCTACGGCAGCCTGCTGCTGGCGATGGGACGCGCCGGTGCCGGCGGGAATGCATCGCTGGCGAAGATGCTCGAGGAGGGCATCGCGGCGGTGAAGAAGCGCGGCCGCTCCGACCGCGGCGAGAAGACCATGCTCGATGTGCTGATACCGGTGCAGCTCGCCTTTGCGCAAGCCTGCGCGGAAGGCGCCGCCGTCCGCGACGCGATCGAGCGCGTCAAGCGAGCGGCCCGGGAGGGCCTCGAGTCCACCCGCCCGATGCTCGCGACCAAAGGACGCGCTTCCTATCTCAAGGAGCGCAGCATCGGGCACCTCGATCCCGGCGCTTGCTCGAGCTCCCTGCTGGTGCATGCCGCTTGTGACGCCTTCCTGGAGTCGACGAAGCCATGACCGACCGAGTCTCCATCGTCATCGTCTCCCACTCTCCGGACGTCGCCCGGGGGGCCGCGGCCATGGTGCGACAGATGGTCGGCCGCGAGGTCCGCGTCGCCCACTGCGGCGGCAACCCGGAAGGCGGCCTCGGCACCAACGTGGCGGCGATCAAGCACTGCATCGAGCAGGTGTATGGCCCCAAGGGCGTCGCCGTGCTGGTGGATCTGGGAGGAGCGGAGACCAACTCGGAGATGGCCATCGAGATGTTGCCGAAAGAGTGGCAGGCGAACATCGTCGTCTGCTCGGCGCCGGTCGTCGAGGGCGCCGTCATGGCCGCGACGGAAGCGGCCGGCGGGAGCAGTCTGGCGAAGGTACGGGCCACCGCGGAGGAGATGTTCCGATGAGCGACGGCCCGGTCATCACTGCGGCTGCGCTGATCACCAACCCCACCGGGCTGCATGCCCGGCCCGCGGTGAAGCTCACCAAGCTCGCGAAGAGCTTCGAGGCACAGCTGCGCTTGCGCGTGGGCCAGAACGGCAAATGGACTGACGCCAAGAGCGTCGCCCGCGTGCTGTCTTTGAAGGCTCCAGCCGGCCAGACGCTCTTTTTCGAGGCCGAGGGACCGGACGCCGCGGAGGCAATGTCCACCATCATCGAGCTGGTCCGGCGCAATTTCGACGAAGGCTCGCAGCGGGAGCGACAGTTCGAAGGCCAGGTGGCCTCCGCCGGGCTGGGCGACGGATTTCTCGTCGTCTGCACCCGCGCGCAGATCGATGGGGTCAACGGCACCGAAGCGGCCAATCCGCAGGCGGAGCGCAAGCTCCTCGAGGGCGCCCTGGCGCGGGCAGCGCTGCAGCTCGAGCGGCTCAAGTCCGACGGCGACGCGATCGCGTCGGAGATCCTCGACTTCCAGCTCGAGCTGCTGCGCGACTCGACGCTGCTCGAGCCGGCCTACCGATCGATCGGGGAAGGAAGGCCGGCGGCGCGCGCCTTCGCCGAGGCGCTGGAAGCGCAGATCGCGGACTACCGCTCCGCCACGGACAAGTACTTCGCTGCGCGGGCGAGCGATCTCACCGACCTGCGCGATCGTGTGCTGGCGGCACTCGCGCCGGTGGCGCATGTCGCGGCGCAGGACGCGCCCGCGGAAGGCGGGATCTATCTCGCCGACGACCTGACACCGTCGCGATTCCTCGAGCTCGATTGGTCCCGCTGGCGCGGAGTGGCGCTGCTCGGGGGCAGCGCGGCGAGCCACGTGGCGATCCTGGCACGGTCGCGCGGCGTGCCGCTCCTTGTCGGCGTCCGGGCGGACCTCCAAGACGTGGTGGACGGCGAGGCGGCAGTGCTGGACGCGGAGACCGGCCGCTTGATCGTCAGTCCTTCGGAGGCCACCACCCTCTGGGTGCGCGAGCGGCAGCAGGCGCGCACGCAGCGTGCCGAGCTGGACGAGAAGTATCGCGCCGCGCCCGCGGTCAGCGCCGGAGGGACGCGCATCGCCGTGCAGATCAACGTCGAGAGCGAGGGGACGCTGGAATATCTGGCGCCCGGCTCGTGCGACGGCATCGGCTTGACCCGCACCGAGTTCCTCTTCCATGGCAGAGGCACATTGCCCGACGAGGAGACGCAGTATCGCTTCTACTCCCGCCTGATCGGGTGGGCGGCCGGAAAGCCGGTCACCATCCGCACCCTCGACGCCGGAGGGGACAAGCCCGTCCCTGGCCTGACGCCGCAGGGCGAGTCGAATCCATTTCTCGGCGTGCGCGGCATCCGCTTGAGCCTCGCCCATCCCGACGTCTTCCGCGTCCAGCTCCGGGCCCTGGCGCGCGCCGCTGTCCTGGGGCCGCTCAAGGTCATGCTCCCGATGGTGACGACGCCGGGGGAGCTCGACCAGGTCCGGGAGATGCTGCGGGAGGAGGCGGCGGCGCTGGGCGATCGCGGCATCGCGGCGGCGGTCCCGCCCCTCGGGATCATGGTGGAGGTGCCGGCAGTCGCGATCGCGATCGGCCGGTTCGACGCTGCCTTCTACTCGATCGGCACCAACGATCTCATCCAGTACGTGACGGCCTGCAGCCGCGAGTCCGCCAACCTCTCGGCGCTGTACGATCCGCTGAACCCGGCGGTCCTGGAGCTCATCGCCCGGGTCGCTGCCCATGGCCGGGCTTCCGGGCGCGAGGTGAGCGTGTGCGGAGAGATGGCATCGGACCCGAACCTAGTCCCTCACCTGCTCGACGCGGGGATCACGAGCCTCTCGGTGGCTCCCGCCGCCCTCGGCCGCGTCAAGCGTGCGGTCTCCGATCATGCCCGCTAGGCCCGCAGCGCGCGGCATCAAGCCGCCCGAGCCGGGGCCAATCGCGGCCTACAAGGCGATTCTCAAGGACTACATCGATCGCCGCCCGGCCGGCATGCGCGCGCGGATCGCGATCGCGCTCGGCAAGCACAAGAGCTTCGTCTCGCAGCTCACCAATCCCATCTACCCCATGCCCGTTCCGGCGCGGCACTTGTCGACCATCTTCGAGATCTGTCACTTCTCCGCGGAGGAGCGGAAGAGCTTCCTCAAGGCATACACCGCCGCCCACCCGGCTCGCGCCGCGAACCCGGATTCCGACGCCGAAGGACTACATCCGCGCCGCAAGGTCCTCTCGCTGGAGATGCCGGTCCTTCGCGATCAAAGGAAGCAGCGCGCGTTGGAAAGCCTGGTCCGGCAGTTCGTCGAGCGCATCGCCGAGCTGATCGAATGATGCGGGAGCAAAGGAGGAGCCGATGAAGAAGTTCATCAACGATGCGGTGAACGTCGTTCCCGAGGCATTGCGAGGCCTGGCGCGGGCCCATCGGGAGATCCTCTCGCTGCACGAGAAGCCGGCCTTCGTCGCGCGCGCTCCGCTCGCCAAGGGCAAGGTGGCGCTGCTCTCGGGTGGCGGCAGCGGCCACGAGCCGCTGCACGCGGGATTCGTCGGTTACGGAATGCTCGATGCCGCCTGTCCCGGACAGGTGTTCACCTCGCCGACGCCGGACCAGATCTCGGCGGCCGCCGCGGCGATCGAGAGCGGACGAGGAGTGCTGTTCATCGTCAAGAACTATTCGGGCGACGTGATGAACTTCGAGATGGCCGCGGAGATGTCGACCGGCCCCACCGCGACGGTCCTGGTGCAGGACGACGTCGCGGTGGAGAGCTCGACCTACAGCACGAGCCGCCGCGGCGTCGCCGGCACGCTGGTGGTGGAGAAGATCGTCGGAGCCGCCGCCGAGGCCGGAGCGGATCTCGCCGCCTGCGCGGCGCTCGGCGAACGCGTGGCCCGCGCCTGTGCCTCGATGGGCGTCGCGCTCACCAGCTGCACCGTGCCTGCGGCGGGAAAGCCCACCTTCACACTGGGCGAGAGCGAGATGGAGCTGGGCGTCGGGATCCATGGCGAGCCGGGCCGTCGCCGCGTCGCCACGCGGCCGGCCGATGCCGTCGCCGCCGAGCTGGTCGGCGCCATCCTGCAGGACCTCGTGCCGCGCAAAGGCGAGCCTCTGCTGCTCTTCCTCAACGGCTTCGGCGGGACGCCCCTGCTCGAGCTCTATCTGATGTTCGACGCGGCGGCGCGCCGGCTCGCGGCGGAAGGCCTCACCCTCGCGCGCTCGCTGGTCGGCAATTTCGTCACTTCGCTGGAGATGGCGGGGTGCTCCGTCACGTTGACACGGCTCGACGAGGAGTTGCTCCGCCTGTGGGACGCGCCGGTCCACACGGCGGCGCTGCGGTGGGGAAGGTAGAGGCGTTTCTCCCTTTTCCTTGGAGCACGGTGTCTTCCTGGATGCGCGCGCGGACTGTGCGCGCAGGATGGTCCGAGCTCATGGCCAGGATCGGTGCGCGGACGCGTCGTGTCCTGAATCGTGGGATCAATGTCCTTGCGGACGCAAAGCTGACCCTGCACAATCGCCCGGATGAAACGCTCCAAGCGGCCCGGGGAGGCTCTGCGCGTCGCACTCTTCGCATATCCCGAGGTGCAGGCCCTCGATCTCTCGGGACCTCTGGAGATGTTCGCGCGGGCGACGCGGCTGCTGCGCGACGAAGGCCGCACGCATCCGGGCTATTCCTTGGCGGTGGTCGGCACGCGGGCGGGACCGATCAGGTCGTCTTCCGGATTCCGCTTCCTGCCCGATACGACCTTCGGCGCGCTGCGCGGCCGTATCGATACGCTGCTCGTCCTCGGTGGCCTCGGGGTCAACGCGCTGCTCGACGACCAGGCCGTTCTCGGATGGCTCCGCCGCATGGCGGGCCGTGTGCGGCGCCTCGGATCGGTCTGCACCGGCACATTCCTCCTGGCCGAGGCGGGACTTCTCGACGGCCGTGCCGTCACCACGCACTGGTCGCGCGCAGCCGAGCTTGCGCGACGATATCCGCGCGTACGCGTCGAGCAGGATCGCATCTGGGTACGCGACGGGAACGTCTACAGCTCCGCCGGGGTGAGCGCGGGAATGGATCTCGCGCTCGCGCTGATCGAGGAAGACCTGGGCGCGGAGGTTGCTCTCGCGGTGGCGCGGGCGATGGTCGTGTACCTGCGCCGGCCGGGCGACCAGAGCCAGTACAGCGCTCCGCTACGCCTGCAAGCCGCGCAGACCCCTTCGGTGCGAGAGCTCGTCGCCTGGGCCGCCGAGCACCCCGCGGCAGATCTGTCGGTGCCAGCCCTCGCGCGCCGGGTCGGCAAGAGCGCGCGTCATCTCACGCGCGTCT
>VBKQ01000210.1 GCA_005879505.1 Deltaproteobacteria bacterium | reverse complement strand
CCACGGGCACCAGGGTAAAGGTGCCGTCCTCCGCGGCGAACTTGCGCGCGCCTTCCTCCATGCTCTTGAAGAACTCGTTCGCGAGCGACTTCATCACCAGGCCGACTACCGGCTTCTTCTCCTCGGCGCGGGCCGAGGACCCACCCCCGCCCACGGCGAGCAGGGCGAGGATCGGCAATGCGGCACACGATGCACGGCACTTCGTGTTCATGGTTTCCTCCTTGGAAACGGCGTCGATCCGCGAGCGCTGCTGTGACCGGCCCCCGGGCATTCCGTCGGACGGGCATGCACGCCGCCGACGACTGCGCCCCCCTTTTGCGGCAATCCGGCGAGCCCGTCAACGGGGCGGTCGAGCGTCGGCCCCCCTACGTGCAGGTCCCTCCGATGCTCGTGGCCAGCGCCGGGCAAACGGTGGTGGTGAAGCTCCCGCTGACACTCTCGTAGTCGGCTGTCGTCGCACAGGCGGCATCCGTCGCCGCATAGAAGACGATGGCCACGTTGCCCATCACCGAGGTGGACGCGGCCTGCGAGTACACCGGGTAGGTTCCCGGCGCGGACGGCGCGGAGGCGGCCGTTGCGCTCTGCGTACCGATCTCGATCAACAGGGCTTGAGCATTCTTCGGCTGCTTCTGTGCCGTGATGAGCGCGCACGAATTCGCCGTGTTGGAGATGAGAATCACGCCAGCGGAATCCGAGCTGGAGTGGATCACGTTGGAGATCGAATCCCTGGCGGTCATCGACTGTCCACCGACGGTTCCGTTGACCGTGGCGGAAGTGCTTCCGCTTCCGCCGCCACAGGCCCCGCACAGCGTCAGCACCGCGAAGATCGCCTTGCGCATGTGGAATCCCCCTTTGGGCATCCCGGTACCCGGACTGCCCTCTGCCGTCAACACGGAGCCCCTGCGCGATCCCCCCAGTAGAAATTCATTTCCGTTCGTAGCGGTGGTAGAAGTGCGGTTGCGCCCGCTTCCCTCCCTTGGTACCTTTCGCGCGTCATGACCTCCGCCGCGACCGCGTACAAGAGTCCGCTGCAGCAGATGACGCAGACCACGCCCACGTGCCTGTGGAACGACTCGGCTTCGATCGCGGAGTTGACCGATTCCATCTCCCATGGGGCGGTCGGGGCGACCTGCAACCCGGTGATCGCCCTCACCGCGCTGAAGGAGGAGATGGCGACCTGGAAGCCACGGATCGCGGAGCTGATCCGGGAGATGCCGTCGGCCACCGAGAACCAGATCGGCTGGAAGCTCATCGAGGAGCTCTCGGTCCGGGCAGCCGAGCTGCTCCGGCCGGCTTTCGAGAAGAACCGCGGTCGCAACGGGCGGCTCTCCATCCAGACCGATCCGCGCAATTTCCGCAGCAGCGAGACCATCCTCGAGCAGACGGTGCGCTTCAGCAAGCTGGCGCCGAACATGATCGTGAAGATCCCCGCGACGCGCGCCGGGATCCCCGCCATCGAGGAGGCGACCTACCGCGGAGTCTCCATCAACGCGACCGTGAGCTTCACGCTTCCGCAATGCGTGGCAGTGGCGGAAGCCGTGGAGCGCGGGCTGCGGCGGCGGGAGAAGGAAGGCAAGCCCGTCGCGGACATGGGGCCGGTCTGCACCATCATGGTCGGACGGCTCGACGACTGGATGAAGAAGGTAGCCGAGAAGGAGGGTGTGCTCGTCGATCCCGGCATCTTCGAATGGGCGGGCGTGGCGGTGTTCAAGAAGACCTACCGCCTGTTCAAGGAGCGCGGCTACCGCATCCGGCTCCTCTCCGCGGCGTTCCGCAACCACATGCACTGGAGCCAGCTCATCGGAGGCGACGTCGTGATCTCACCGCCTCACGCCTGGCAGGTGCGGATCAACGCCAGCGGGATCGCGGCCACTCCGCGCATCGACGATCCGGTGGACCCGGGGATCGTCGGCGAGCTGCAGGAGCGCTTCCCCGACTTCCGGCGGGCGTATACCGAGGGCGGGCTCAGCTTGGAAGAGTTCGACAGCTACGGTGCGACCCGGCGCACGCTGCGCCAGTTCATCTGCGCCGTGGCGGACCTCGATGCCTTGGTGCGCGACTTCGTCGTCCCCAATCCGGACAAGTAGCCGAGAGAAAGGTCAGTCGATCGCCCCCTGGTCCACTGCCTGATCGAGATCCAGCTCGAGCCGCGAAGCGAGGGCGATGAAGAGGCCCTGGGAAAGGCACATCGTGTTGGTGAGCGAGCGGAAGGAGAATGCGCTCGCCTCTTTCACCAGAAGCGTAATGGTGGCGGCCCGGGCGATGGGGCTCATGGCGCTGTCGGTGAGCGAGAGGACACGCGCGCCGCGCGCCTCGGCCACGCGCACGCAGAAGCGGGTCTCCTTGCCGTATGGCGCGAAGCTCACCGCGACCAGGAGATCCTTCTTGCCGATGGCGCGCATCTGGCCGGCGAAGGTACCTCCGAGGCCGGAGACGAGCTGGACGCGCTTGGCGGTGTGCTCGAGCAGGTACGTGAGGTAGACCGCTGCGGGCAACGAGCGGCGGACGCCGACCACGTAGATGTGCTCCGCATCATGGAGCAGGGAGACGGCGCGCGCGAGGGTCGAGTCGTCGAGGTGCAGCGCGCACTCCTCGAGCGCTCCCTGGTTCGCGAGCAGCAGCTGGCGGGTGATCCCTCCCGGGCTGGTCTGGAGCTCACCCTCCGCCATCATCGTGCGGATCCTCTCCGTGTAGCTGGCGCCCGGCGCTGCGCCGTCGCTGAAGGCCTTGCGGAAGAGCGCCTGCAGCTCGCTGTAACCGGAGAACCCGAACCGCTGCGCGAAGCGCGTGACCGCGGAGGGCTGCACGGCGCAGGCGGCGGCGACGTCCGTGATGCGGGTGACGACCATGCGGGCGCGGTTCGTCTCCACGTACCTGGCGATGGCGCGGAGCTGCTTCGGCAGTAACTCGTACCCGGCCGCGACGGTCGCGAGAAACGCGCCCACGTTTGCGTAGCGCGGCCGCGATCCCCGCGAGCTGCGGACTGCCGTGCCAGGCGCCACTGCCATCTGCGGCTCCTCCTTTCGCTTCAAGGCGGGCAAGCGCATCAGATCGCGACCACCCTGCCCTCCTTCGACGATCGCGTCGCAGCTTCGGCGATCTCCAGCGCCCGGATGCCGTCTTCGATACCGGTGCGCGGCGCAGCCTCCCCCCGAAGCACCGCGGCGAAGTGGATCATCTCCTCCGCGTATGCCGACCGGTACCGCTCGAGGAAGAAAGGCTCCGGCGGATCCACCGAGATCGCACCGGCCCGGTGCCAGCTCACCTCGGTGGGGCGGTGATTCCCCGCGGCCAGCATGCCGCCCGACCCGAGCACCTCGAATCGTTGGTCGTAGCCGTAAGCTGCGCGGCGGCTGGTGTTGATCTGGCAGAGCCGGCCCTTGCGCGTGCGGATCGTCACCGCGGTCGTATCGACGTCCCCGGCCTTGGCGATCGCCGGATCGACGAGGCAGCTCGCCGCCGCGTACACCGTCTCCGCCTCGTCGCCGAGGATCCAGCGGCAGACGTCGAAGTCGTGGATGAGCTGGTCCTTGAAGATGCCTCCCGACCGCTCGATGTACGCGATCGGCGGCGGGGCCGGGTCGCGGCTGGTGATGGACAAGAGCTCGACCTCGCCGATCTCGCCGGCGTCGAGCCGGCGCTTGAGGGCGGCGAAGGTCGGATCGTAGCGGCGCTGGAACCCGATCAGGCAGGGCACGCGAGCCGTCGCCACCGCGGCCTGGACCTCACGGGCGCGGCCCAGGTCCAGATCCACCGGCTTCTCGCAGAAGATCGCCTTGCGCGCCGCTGCGGCCCGGAGGATCAGCTCGGCATGCGTGTCGGTCGAGGAGGCGATCGCAACCGCCTGCACCGCGCCGTCGGAGAAGACCTGATTGAGAGTGGCGACGCCGGCTCCGAGCCTGGCGGCGAGCTCGCTGGCGGCTTGCGGAACGGCATCGCACACATAGCGCAGGCGCATGCCCGCCTGCCGGGCGAGGTTTCCGCCGTGAATCTTGCCGATGCGACCGGCGCCGATCAGGGCAATGTCGACCATGAGGTTCCTCCCCTGGCAGAGGGCGCCGCGCGGCCCGTTGGCGGCGCGGTGCAGGCAGTATAGGGAATCCCGCAGCGGATGGAAATAGGGTTCGTTTACCGGCTCCGATTAGAAGCCCAGTTGCATTTCGATTCGCCTCCGGGTACCTTGTGCGCGTTTCGCACGGCAGCCAACCCGTGCGCCGGCCTGGAGCCGCGGACCGGCGCGCCCCAAACGATTCACCGCCCTGTCCCCAGAGGTTCCCATGCACAGAACCGGAAGGATGCTCCTCGCC
>VBKQ01000209.1 GCA_005879505.1 Deltaproteobacteria bacterium | reverse complement strand
GCGCCAAGGCAGCGGGGGTCAAGTCGTTCCTCTGCGTCAACCACTACGCGACCAATCCCGCCTCGTTCGACCGCTGCAAGGGCTTCGCCGAAGCGATCGGGGCGGACTTCCGCGCCTCCACCATCGACACCGGCGACGACCCCACCACGGTCGAGAGCAAGGTGAGCGCCTATCTGCGGAACAATCCCAACACGCAAGCCATCCTCAC
>VBKQ01000208.1 GCA_005879505.1 Deltaproteobacteria bacterium | reverse complement strand
CGGCGCTTGGTCGCACCCGGCCATTTTTCAGGGGTGCCGATCGATCACCAGCGCACCGAACAGCACCGGCAGATACACCAGGGAGAGCAGGAAGAGGTTGCGCGCCCAGCGCCGTCCCGCGCCCTGGCGAAGCCCCGCGATCGCGTAGCCGAGGAATGCGGTCCCGACCATCAGCGCGACCGCCAGGTAGGCCCCGCGCCCCACCCCGAGAGGCACGAAGAGCAGCGATACCGCGACGAGCGCGACCGTGTACCGGACGATGTTTGCACGCGCCTCGCGCTCTCCGCCCGGCTCGTTGGGCTGCACGACCAGCCCCGCGCGGGCGTACTCCTCCTTGCGGAAGAGCGTGATGGCGAGGAAGTGCGGGACCTGCCAGAGGAACATCACCGCGAAGAGCAGGACCCCGGGCAGATCGAGCCGCTCCGTCGCCGCCGTCCAGCCGATCAAGGGGGGGATCGCCCCGGGCAGCGCGCCCACCAGGAGCGACGTCGCCGTCTGGCGCTTCATCGGCGTGTAGAGCAGGACGTAGCTGACCAGGGCGATCGATGCGAGCAGCCCAGGCAGCGCGCCCACTGCGAAAGTGAGCAGCGGCACGGAGACCGCCGCCAGGGCGACGCCGAACCTGAGGGCCACCCCGGGGTCCATCCGGTGAGCGGGCAGCGGGCGGTTCATGGTGCGCGCCATCAATGCGTCGGTGTCGCGCTCGAGGTACATGTTGAGCACGTTCGCGGCGGCGACGATCAGCACCGTGCCGACCAGCGTCAGCGCGATGGTCAGCGGCCGCAGCCCATGCGGCGCGAGCCACAGCCCGATGGCGGTGGTGAATACGACCAGCGCCGTGATACGCGGCTTGGCCAGCGCCATCAGATCCGAAGCAGTGGCCCTCACGCCGCGACTCCAAGGGCGAGAGGAACGGAATCCGGCTCCCGCGTCATCGCAAGCAGCGCGGCATGGTCAGCGAGCAGCAGCGCGGCGACGAGCAGATGGGCGGTGACCGGGACCAGGTCCTTGAAGGTGACGATGGTGAGGATCCCGAGGGCGATCTGGATGACGACCAAGGCGGGCGCGCTCCAGGCGAGCGCCCGGACCAGGCCGCGTGAGCAGCGGGCGACGCGCAGCGAGGACCAACAGACGAGCCCCAGCACCACGAACGCGAAGGCCCTGTGGGCCATGTGCAGATGAACCATCGGGTGCACGCCCGCCGGCCAGAGCGCGCCGCGGCAGAAGGGCAGATCGACACAGACCAGACCGGCGCCCGTGTGCCGGACCGTAGCGCCGAGGAGGATCTGCAAGTAGACGGCGGCGGCCGTGAGCCAGAGCAGGCCGCGTGGCGCAATTTGGGGGACACCATGCAACGGTGTCCCCCCGGCGCGCACGGCGAGCACGACCGCGAGGCAGAGGAAGAGCATGCTCGTCCCGAGGTGCATGACGATCACTAGAGTTGGCAGGCGGTAGAGGACCGTGAGGCCACCGAGAAGGCCTTGGAAGAGGACGACCATGAGCGCGGCCACCGCGAGCTTGCCGTCGGTCTCGCGGGTCCGGGAGATGGCCCAGGCGAAACCAGCGTATCCGAGAGCGACCAGCGCGACGGCCCCGAACGGCAAGTGATCGGTGACGTGCTTCACACGGCCCGCCCAGAAGGCGGCGCCGAGGATCAGGGTCGAGGAACCCGCCAGAGCCACAGCGAGCGCGCCCTGACGGGCGCGCCGTAGGGTCAACACCACCAGCGCCACCGTGCAAAGGCCGACCGCGGTGGCGATCAGCCGGTGCGTATGCTCGACGGCGACGTTGCCCACCATCCTCGGCATCGCACTTCCGAAACAGGTCGGCCAGTCGGGGCAGGCGAGGCCGGAATCGGTATTGGTGACTATGCCGCCGGCGACGATGAGAACGACGGTGAGCAAGGCGGCGGCGGCGGAGAGACGGCGGATCACTGCGGAACGGCTCCCGAAAATGCGAAGGGGAGACCGCTTTTAGCCCATCCTTCGAGTCGGGGACACCATCAAATGGTCTCCCCCGGACTCTGCTTGCCTGTACAGGCTCGGGAAGTCTTGGAGGATCGGTCGGGGCTTACGCCCCTCCCTTTTCCGTACCGTCGTACTTGAAGTTGATCTTCGCGGGCTTGCCGGCCTCGACGGTCACTTCCTGCGTCTTGGTGCCGTACTTCTCGTGCCAGCTCTCGACCGTGTACTTCCCAGGGGGCACATTGTCGATCTTGAACGCGCCGTCGCCCTTGGTTATCGCCTGCAGACCGCTCTTGGAGACGCCGATGTACCCGCGCATCCAGGGGTGCACGTCGCACTTCCACTTCATCATCCCCTCTTCCTTCGCCACGTACTCGATGGGCGCGGCCTTGTCGTTCGGCATGCCCTTGTTGAAGAGGGTGGTGGAGCCCAGATAGGTGTGCACGTTGTGGAGGACCGGATCCCCGTTCTTGGCCTCGATCTTCTGCCCGACGACCGCGATCGTCATGCGCGGCTCGTACATGCAGTCCTTCTGATCCATCGAGACCGAGGTAGCCGGCGGTTTTGCGGCCTCCTTGGCGCCCTTGCTGACGTGCACCCAGACGTTCTCGAGCTTGCCGTTCTTCACCAGCACGGCGGGATCCGTCATGGTCTTCTTCGCGCAGAAGGGGTCGGCTTCCCGATGCAGCTTGCCGGGCGTGGGCGCCTTTCCGGTGAAGTCGACCTCGCCCTCGATGGTCTCGGCCATCGCGGCGGCGGGGACGATCAATGCGGCGGCGACGGCGATGAGTCTCGAACAGGTCATCTCGAATCCTCTCGTTTTGGAAGGTCCGCGCTACTAGCAAACGCGTCCCCCACGGTCAAGGCTTGGACGGGCAAGCGGGTCACTTCTTCAGATCGAGCGCAGCATGAAAGATTCTCAGCCGCGGCTGGGGGTGGCGGACGCCGTCTTGGTTGGCTGGGCGCCCTTCAGCTCGAGGTGCATCAGGTAATCGCGCAAGGCGTCGATCTGCTTCTTCGCATCCCCGTTGAAGAGCTTGCTCGGCGAGGTGGGATGCGCTTCGTCGCTGAAGTCCCAGAAGCTCGGCATCCGCGTCCCCTCGAGCAGCGCCTGGGGGTTCTTCAGCCAGGGCGGGATCCAGTCCGGGCGGAGGCGCTCCTTCGCGAGGAGCAGGTTCGGCGCGGCGCTGCCCGGATCCTGGCCGGGTCGCAGCTGACCGATCACGTGGCAGTTGATGCACTGCAGGTCCTTGAAGAGCTGGTCGGCCTCCTTCGCCCGGTTTCCCGTGAGCGGCTGCGATTCCGCCGTCAGGTAGGGAAAGCTCTTGTTCGAGGCGGCGGCGAAGAAGTGCACGACGTCGGTCGCGTCCGCGTCGCTGAAGTGGAACGTCGGCATCCGCACCGACAGCCAGGGCCGCAGCGGGCTCGGGGCCTTGAGGAAGGCGAACAGCCATGCCGGCTGCACCTTGGCTCCTTCGCCGGTGAGGACCGGGGGGGCGAAAGTGAGGTTCTCGTCGTTGTACAGATCGCGGATCTTGCCGCCCCGCTTCTCCACCACATGGCAATTGCGGCAGCCGTTCCAGAACACCAGCCGCTCACCCTTGAACACCGCCGCCTGCACCTCGTTCATCCCGGTCCGGTACTCGGGCGGCGGCGTCTCGCCGGTCTGTCCCTTGAGGAAGGT
The DNA here is from genome assembly GCA_005879505.1 of Deltaproteobacteria bacterium. GTDB lineage: Bacteria > Myxococcota > Myxococcia > Myxococcales > 40CM-4-68-19 > 40CM-4-68-19. The sequence continues at coordinate 1,466 of VBKQ01000208.1, read as the reverse complement.
GAGGACGGCGAGCGCCTCGTCGTCGGTGAAGTCGAACTGCGGCATCCGCGTCTCGACCCGCTCGTAGGCGAAGATCCGCGGGACGTGCAGCTTCTCCCAGACCCAGTTCGGGTAGGTCTGGCGATGCTTCGGGTCCTCGGTGAAGTAGCGCACGTCGCCGAAGTCGAGCAGCTCCACCGCCTTGCGGCCGTGCTCGGTCAGCTCGGTGCCGATCTTCTGCGCGCTCTCGAATCCCTTGATGTTGTGGCAGCCGAAGCAGCCGTACTTGCCGATCAGCTCCTTCCCCTGCGCGGCGAGCTTCTGCTGCTCGCCCGCGCCGAGCTTTGGTTCCGGATACTTCTGATCGCTCCGCAGCCCCACCAGGTACGCGGTGATGTCCATCGCTTCGGCATCGCTGAGCCGAAGATCCGGCATCTTCGTTTCCGGCCACATCGCCTTGGGGTTCTTGATCCAGCTGTAGATCCACTCCGGATTGGCTTTGTCGCCGATGTTCCAGAGATTGGGGGCGTAGTCGCGCTCATCGCTGCCCTCGCTGCGCCGGGCCGCCGAATCCTTCTCGGTCACGTGACAAGCCCGGCAACCGACGCTCTCGAACGTTGTCTTGCCTTTCTCGGCGTTGCCGCCTTCTTTCAGCATCGGGAGCAGCGGCGCCTTCTCGCTGGTCGACCAGAGATAGGCGACGACGGCGGAGACTTCCTGTCCACGCAGCTTCTGCTGCCGGGCCATCACCTCTTCGGGCTTCTCCGATCCGTTGTGAGGAACCGAATTCGCGTCCACCGCGCCGCGCCAGAAATTCGGCATCCGCGTCGCCGGCCGCCAGCCCTTCGGGTACGCGATCCAGGTCTGCAGCCAGCCGCGCGTGGTCTTGCTGGCGATGTTGGTCAGCGTGGGGCCTCGCTTCGGCAGGTCGTTGTAGCCCTCGATCGGATGGCAACCCCAGCAGCCGACGTCGATGAAGAGCTTCTTGCCCTTCGAGAGCAGCGGCGCGTGCGAGAGCGTCAATTGCTGGGTGTGGCATTTGTCGCACTTCGACTGCATGAACGCGCCCTTGTACTTGCGGCCCATCACCTTCACTTCGTCGGTGAGCGGGTCGTTCCAGTCGTGGTCGTCCTCGCCGTGGCGGAAAGCGCGGTGGCGCACGCCCTTGGTCTGGACGCCCTGCCCGCCGTGGCAGGTGGTGCACCCGAACGTCTCCGGGTTGTGCGCCTTGGTGAGGAGCTCCCAGCGGTGGGGATGCGTGCGGAAGACCGGCTTGACGTCGAACGGGTCCGTCTTCACCGCCTCCTCGAGCGCCGCGACCGTCTCCTTGTCGGAGCAGGCCTGCGCCACCCTCTCTTCGACCGGCTTCTCCTCGCCCTCCATCGCCTCCAGGGCGGGATTGCGCGAGATGCCCTTCCACTCCGGCTTCTGCTCGACGAGCACGGCCCCCTTCGCGTCCTTGAGCACCGTCTTCGTCTTCGCGAACC
>VBKQ01000207.1 GCA_005879505.1 Deltaproteobacteria bacterium | reverse complement strand
ATTGCGAAGATCCTCAATCCGGCTCGACCAGCACCAAGCGCGTCGGCTTCCGATCGACGAGCAGCTTCATTTGGAGCTCGCCTTCAGGCGTCGCGACGACCAGCGCCGGCGCACCATCGGAGAGCAAAGTGAGGCCGCAGCGCAGAAGCCCATTCTCATCGACCAGGGCAACGATTGGCGAGCTATCTTGGCGCAGCTCGAGCCGGAGACGATCGCGTTTCTTTGTGTCGACGAGAGCGATGCCACTGCCAGCTGATCCAAGCACAAGACGGACAGCGCTCGCCTCGTCGCACGAAAGGCGCGCCTTCTCGCTGCCGTCGGAATCGACCACCACGAACGGTTGCGCGCGTAACTCCAGCATGTCTCATCCCCTGCCCAAGGTGGCGATCATCGCGATCGCCGCAGCAAGCATCACGAGCGTCGCCGCCCATCCCAGGGAGCGCAGGACTGGCGGGAGCACGAAATCTCGCAGCAGCGCCTTGTTCGTGCTGAGTACCATGATCATGAACATGACCGGGACCGCCACTACGCCGTTGATCACGGCGCTGTAGATGAGCGCTTTCATGGGATTGATGCGCGTCAGGTTCAGCGCGAATCCGACGATGGTCGATCCCGAGATCACTCCGTAGAAGAGCTTTGCTTCGCGCGGCTTGCAATCGAGACCGGCCGGACAGTCAAAAGCCTCCGCCGCCGCGTAGGAGGCGGAGCCCGCAAGCACGGGGACCGCAAGAAGGCCGGTTCCGATGATCCCGGCTGCAAAGACGAGCCCGGCGAATCCTCCTGCGATGGGCGTGAGTGCGGCCGCGGCCTGCGCTGCCGAGTCGATGTCATGAATGCCGCTGGTATGCAGTGTAAACGCCGTCGTCAACATGATGAACCAGGCGATCAAGTTCGATGCGGCCATGCCGACGAGGGTGTCGACGCGAAGCCGGAACAGCTGCCAACGCGCCTGCCACGGCGCGCGGAGCAGCGGGCGCGCTCCGGGATCGGCCTCTTCGTCCTCGACTTCCTGGGAAGCCTGCCAGAAGAACAGGTACGGGCTGATTGTCGTCCCGAAAACGGCGACGATCATCGACAGCGAGGCGGCATCGAATCGCAAAGACGGCGCCACCGTCGACCACAAGGCCTCACCCCAGTGCACGTTCACGACCGCAGCGGCGGCCACGTATGCGAGCAGCGAAGCGGTGAGAACCAGGAGCACCCGAGCGTAATTTCCGTAACGCATCCGAATCTGCAGCACGAGCGAGATGCCGGAAAAGAGCGCGGCCCAGGCCAGCACAGAGCCGCCGCCCAGCAGCTGCGCGGCCGCGCCCATCGCGCCGATGTCGGCCCCGATGTTGATGGTGTTGGCGATCGCCAGCAGGCCCACGAAAAGGAAGAGGACCCAGCGCGGATAAGCGCGCTTCAGGTTTGCCGCGAGCCCGTGGCCGGTCACCCGGCCTACGCGCGCGGAAACTTCCTGGATCGCGGCCATCAGCGGGTAGGTCAACGCCATCGTCCACAACAGCCCGACGCCGAACTGCGCTCCTGCTTGCGAATACGTCGCGATGCCGCTCGGGTCGTCGTCGGACGCGCCGGTGACGATGCCGGGGCCGAAGATGCGCAGCCATCGCAGAGGAGACCTCCGTCTCATCGAAGTGCGAAAATCCAGCCAGCGCGGCAGGGCCGCAACCTGCTCCCCCGCGAAACGTGCGAAAAAGTGTCCCTCGGTCGAGCGAGTGCCTCTAGCGCGGCGGCCGTCGGCTGTGGCTCGCCAAAACCCGCCTGAGCGAGACATGTTGACGTTTCTCGGATTGCGGTGATTCTGGCCGGCCTCATGCTCGGCCTGGTTCTACTTCTCTTCGGCCTCCGCGCAGCGCTCCACTCTCGAGCTGATCTCGTGATTGAGAACCTAGCTCTCCGGCAGCAGCTCGCCGTCCTAGCCCACCCCGGTCGGCGTGGCAGCGTGACTGGTGCCGATCGGCTGTTCTGGGTGACGTTGCGAAGGCTGTGGGCGAGATGGTCCGACGTGCTCGTCTTCGCGAAACCCGAGACAGTGATCCAATGGCACGAGCCGGCTTCCGCAGGAACTGGACCTGGCTCTCGCGGCGTCGCCGGCTCACTCGCGGTAGTCACGACGTCCTCACCGGCCCATCACGGAGTCGCAGGGAGGACCGGCTCCAGGATTCGCAGCACGGGACGCCCATCGACTTCCTTCAGCGGCAGGTAGACGAGGTGGCTCGCCGGATCCACGATCACCACGTGGGCATTGGGGCCGACATTCGGCTCACCTTCTTTCACCAGGCCCGCGTCACTCTCACGAAAAACGGAGAGCGTTCCGGACTCGCTCGCAACATAGAGGCGCCGACTGCCGGTGTCGAACGACAGCACGTCCGGCCCTCTTCCCAAAGGAAAGTGGGCCGTAATCTTGCGACCGGCGAGGTCCAGCACCAGGAGCTCGTTGTCAGTTTCGCTAGCGATGAAAGCGAGATTCCGCGGTAGATCGAGGTAGAGCCCGTGGTTGCCCTTCACGCCCAACGGGATTCGCGCCTTCACCTCGAGGTGGACCGGATCGATCACCACCAGGTCACCGTTTGTCTGATCGTTGGTGTAGACGATGTGTGCTTCGGAATCCGCCTGGGTATTGCCGGCCTCGCCGCCGAGTGGAATCTGCTTCAGGACCTTCAACGCTGAAGCATCGATGGCGGTGACCGCTCCGCCCGCCTCGTCGGAAACGAAAATCCGGCCCGAACCCGCTTCGAACGCGATGCCGTCCGGGAACCGTCCTGCCGGGAGCCGCTCCAGGACCGCGTGCGTCTTGCCGTCGAGCGCGACCACGTGGCCGTCACCCGGCGTGCTGACGAACACGCGGTCCAGGGTCGGCACCGCAAGGATCCCCGTGCAGCGCGGGAAGCCCTTGAGCACCGCAGCGACCTCCCGCGCACGGATGTCGAAGACCACTACCTCACCCGCGCCCATGTGGTTCAGGTAGAGGCGCCCTCTTCCGGGATCGAGGCTCGCGTAGTCGAACCGGCTGGCGGCGCCCGGCAAGGGCACGTCGGTCACCTTGCGCAGCAAGGGCGGTGCTGCAGCCTGAGCCTCGCAAGCCATCAAGAGGAGCGGAAGGGCGGGGGGCCAACGCAGGCAGTGCATACGACCTCCTTCAAGTGGATGAGATACGAAGAGGGTTCATTGGGATCTCCAGAGGGAAGTGGCCCAGGTGAGACCGGCGCGGATCTCGAGAGCGGTGTTGGTATCGACACGGCGGCGCGCAGACCGAGGTCGAAAGCGAGGCCCTCGTTCAGCTGCCAGATGGCGCCGGCGAGTCCCGACACGACGGATGCGGCGCCAAACTCGCGTTCGACGAAGGCCTCTACGGCGGGACGAGGACGAACCACCCAGTCGCGCGGGCCTTCGAGGATGGCGCCGCCGAAGAGGTCGAGGTTCCCTGCACGCGTCAGCGTGACCTCGCCGTTCACGTGGAGCGTCAGCGGCTTCCAGTGTTGGGAGACGATCAGGGTCGCGGTGGCGCCTACGCCCGGCTCGCCGTTGATCGTCGGCAGCAAGGGACCGAGCTCCATCGCGACGCTCGGCCCGTAGCCCTCTTGAAGGCTGCCCTCCAAAAGCACGCCCTTTAGGAAGAGCCCCGTGTCGACCAGCCGAAATCGCGGCTCGCTCGTCATCCCGTCGAGAAGGATGACGTGTCGCCCCTGGAGGACGAGCTCCCAATCGCGGGCGATTCCGAGGTTGAAGATCGCGCCCGGACTGACCAGGAATCGGTTCGCGCCTGTCTTCAGGAAGCCGAGCGGGCCGAGTTCGAGCTCCATTTCCCCTTTCGCGGCAACGGCGGCGTCCGTCGAATCGAAGGGCCGGTAGGCGAATGCCGGACGCGGCAGGGCGACGGCAATGCATGCAAGGATGATCGCCGCGGACCTGTTCATCGCTCACTCCGCTGTCGCCGCCGGCTCGCCATGTGGGACGATCGATCTTATCGGATTCAATTGCAGCAGAGCGAGTTGACAGCCGATACGCCTGCACTATAACCCGCCGCGTGCGAGAAAAAGACAAGACCGCGCGCGACCCTGGTTGGCTACTGCTCATCCACCAGATTCCGCCCAAGCCGAACTATTTTCGGGTGAAGATCTGGCGGCGCCTCCAGCGGCTGGGCGCGGTCGGAATCAAGAACTCGGTCTACGCGCTGCCGAGCAGCGAGCAGGCGCAGGAGGACCTCAACTGGGTCTTGCGTGAGATTGTCGAGGGCGGCGGCGACGCATCGCTGGTCGAGGCGCGGCTCATCGAAGGGCTCAACGATGAGCAGGTGAAGGAGATGTTCCGCGCCGCGCGCGATGCCGAGTACATGGCGGTTGCAAACGACGCGCGAGAACTGGCGAAGCGACTGCCGCGCAGGGGTGAAGTCGCCGACGAGAAGCGTGGCGAGATGGAGGCGGCGCTGGCGCGCCTGCAGAAGAAGGTGAACGAGGTCGCTCTCATCGACTTCTTCCATGCGCGGAGCCGTGAAGCCGTCGACGGGCTCCTCAAAGAACTGGAGGAGAAAATCGCCGCGCGCACGCCGCAGCCCGAGACGGCGCCCGCTCGTGCCGTCGAGAAGCCGGACGGCGCCACGTGGGTGACGCGCACCGGCATTCATGTCGATCGCATGGCGAGCGCCTGGCTCATCCGCC
>VBKQ01000206.1 GCA_005879505.1 Deltaproteobacteria bacterium | reverse complement strand
TCTACATCCCGAGCCCGGCGAAGATCGGCGCCGCCGTCGAGCGCGTGGCCAACTACCACTGACGGGGAGGCAGGGGACCTCATGCGCCCCCTGCTCCTCCACTCGGAGGAACCATGCCCGCGATCCATTCGATCACCGTTCCGAAGTGGGGCCTCTCCATGGAGAAGGGCCGGCTCACGGCTTGGCACCGGAAGGTGGGCGACCGCGTCTCCCCGGGAGACGAGATCTGTGACATCGAGACCGACAAGATCTCGGGCGGCCTGGAGGTGAACGTCGGCGGCGTCCTGCGGCGCCAGCTGGCGCAGGAAGGCGACGAGCTGCCCGTGGGGGCCCTGGTCGCCGTCGTCGCCGACGCCGAGGTCGCGGAAGCGGAGGTCGACGCGGTGGTCGCCGCTTTCCAGGCGAGCTTCGTGCCGGCAGCCGCCGCGGGCGCCGGCGAGGGAGCGCAGCCGCAGAAGGTGGAGATCGGCGGGCGGCGCATCCGCTATCTGAAGCGCGGCGAGGGGGGTGAGCCCGTCCTCCTCTTGCACGGCTTCGGCGGCGATCTCGGCAACTGGCTCTTCAACCACGACGCGCTCGCCGAGAAGCACCTCGTCTACGCCGTCGACCTGCCGGGACACGGTGAGTCGTCCAAGGACGTCGGCGCCGGCACCCTCGACGAGCTCGCCGCGGTCGTGGCCGCGTTCCTGGAGACGGTCGGCGTGGAGAGCGCGCATCTCGTTGGTCACTCCCTGGGCGGCGCCGTGGCGCTGGCGATCGCCTCGTCGACGCCCAGGCGCGTCCGTTCCCTGTCGCTCATCTGTAGCGCCGGATTGGGCCGCGAGATCAACGCGGGCTACATCGAGGGCTTCGTGCGCGCCACGACCCGCAATGCGCTCAAGCCTTGCGTGGCGCAGCTCTACGCGGACGAGACATTGGTGACGCGGCAGCTCGTCGACGATCTCCTCAAGTACAAGCGGCTCGAGGGCGTGGACGCCGCGCTCCGCAAGCTCGCGGACAATCTCTTTCCCGGCGGCACGCAGGCACCGCTCTTCCGGGACGCCCTCGCGTCCACGAAGATCCCCGTGCTCGTCATCTGGGGCGCGAGGGACCGGATCATTCCCGCGTCGCACGCGGAGGGCCTTCCCGGCCATGTCAAGGTCGAGGTGCTTCCCGATGCGGGCCACATGGTGCAGATGGAGGCCGCCGGCGCGGTGAACCGGCTGCTCGGATCGTTCCTTCACTGAGAGACTTCCAAAGGAGGGTCTATGCAACCCACGTTACCGTCGCGCAGGGAATTCCTGAAGCAAGGTTCTGGGGTCATCATCGGGGCCCTGGTGTTCTCCTCCGGTCCGATTGCCCTCCTCGCGCCCAGCAAGGTCTGGGCGCTGGAGCTGTCGTCACTGGATGAAGCGACCGGAAAGTCCCTGCTCAAGTTTGCCCGCCACCTCTATCCGCACGACACCATGGAAGACGCCGTCTACGCCATGGTGGTGAAGGCCCTGGACAAAGATGCCGCCGACGGGAACGTGAAGAAGCTCCTCGTCGAGGGAGTCGCCGCCCTCGACCACGCCGCCGGCGGCGACTGGATCGGGAAGAGCCCCGATCGCCAGCTGGTCGCGGTCAAGGCGCTCGATGGGACCCCATTCTTCGCCAAGGTCCGCGGGACCTGCGTCGTGTCGCTCTATGACAATCCGCTGGCCTACGCCCACTTCGGCTACGAGGGCAGCTCCTGGGAGAAGGGCGGCTACCTCCACCGCGGCTTCAACGACCTCACCTGGCTGCCCCATCCGCCAGCCGATGCCAGCCCGCGGCCCGTGCATGCGGGCGCCTGATCCGAGGAGACCCACATGGCAACCTACGAAACGAGCGACGAGTCCGTAGTGGTCGTCATCGGTAGCGGCGCCGGGGGCGGCACCCTCGCGAACGAGCTCTGCCAGAAAGGCGTCAACGTGGTGCTGCTCGAGGCGGGCAAGCGCCAATCCACCGCCACCTACGTGAACGACGAGTGGGCCTCGTTCGGCCAGCTCGCCTGGACCGACAAGCGCACCACCTCGGGCACCTGGCGCGTGGCGCGCGATTTCCCCAACCTCCCGGCCTGGACGTGCAAGACGGTCGGCGGCACCACCACCCACTGGGCGGGTGCGTCGCTGCGAATCCAGCGCCACGAGTTCAAGGCGCTCACGACCTATGGGCGCATCGAAGGCGCGAACCTGCTCGACTGGCCCCTCACCTACGAAGAGCTGGCGCCCTACTACGACAAGGCCGAGGACAAGCTGGGAGTGACCCGCACGCACGACATCGCGGGCCTGCCGGGCAACAACAACTTCAAGGTCTTCTACAACGGCGCCAAGAAGCTCGGCTACCGGAACGTGCACACGGGACGGATGGCCATCAACAGCAAGCCGCGCAAGGGCCGCCTGGTATGCATGCAGATCGGATTCTGCTTCCAGGGCTGCAAGTCCGGGGCGAAATGGTCGACCCTGTACGCCGACATCCCCGAAGCGGAGGCCACCGGACGCCTCGACCTGCGCCCCGAGTCCTTCGTCACGCGCATCGAGCACGACGGTGCCGGCAAGGTTTCCGGCGTGGTCTACTTCGACAAGGACGGCAAGGAGCAGCGCCAGAAGGCGCGCGTGGTGTGCGTCGCCTGCAACTCCATCGAGACGGCGCGGCTGCTCCTCAACTCGCAGTCGTCGCAGCATCCCAATGGGCTCGCGAACTCGTCCGGCCAGGTCGGACGGAACTACCAGCGGCACATGACCGGTTCGGTCTACGGCATCTTCGACAAGCCGGTGCACATGTGGCGCGGAACGACCATGGCGGGCATCGTGACCGACGAGTCCGCCAACAATCCGAAGCGCGGGTTCACCGGCGGCTACGAGATGGAAACCCTCTCCCTCGGCCTGCCCTTCATGGCTGCGTTCCTCAATCCTGGGGCGTGGGGACGCGAGTTCACCTCGGCGATGGACGGGTACGCGAACATGGCCGGCATGTGGCTGGTCGGTGAGGACATGCCGCAGGAGACCAACCGCGTCACGTTGCACCCGACGGAGAAGGATCGGTTCGGAATGCCGATCCCCAACGTGCATTTCGACGATCACCCCAACGACGTCGCCATGCGCGCCCACGCCTACCGGCAGGGCAAGACGATCTATCAGGCGGCCGGAGCGAAACGGACGATCCTCACCCCGCCCTATCCGTCGACGCACAACCTGGGGACGGCGCGCATGGCGGCTACCGCGCGCGACGGGGTCTGCAACAAGTGGGGCCAGACCTTCGACGTCGCGAACCTGTTCGTATCGGACGGCTCGGTGTTCACGACCGGCGGATCGGAGAACCCGACGTTGACCATCGTCACCCTGGCGATCCGCCAGGCGGACTACATCGCCGACCAGTTGTCCAAGCGGACCCTCTGAGGAATTCCGCCGGGGGACGGACCTTGCGTCCCCCGGCTCTGCTCTCCGGTGCATGCTAGGCTGGAAGGGATGCCGGACTTTCGCAGCCGCGCATTTCTGCTGGATCACATCCGCGCGACGATGGCGTTCTACCATCCGCGCGCTGTCGATCCGGACGGCGGCTTCTTCCACTTCTTCCGCGACGACGGCAGCGTCTACGACACCGCCACCCGACATCTGGTGTCCAGCACGCGGTTCGTCTTCAACTACGCGATGGCGGCGCGCCACTTCGGTTCCGACGATTACCGGAAGGCTGCCCGTCACGGGATTGCCTTCCTGCGCGAGCGACACAGAAACCCGGAGACGGGCGGATACGTCTGGTTGCTCCGCGGCGACGAGGCGATCGAGGCGACGAACCACTGCTACGGCCTCGCCTTCGTGCTGCTCGCCTACGCGCACGCGTCGATGGCCGGAATCGACGAGGCGCGGCCCTGGATCGGGGAAGCCTTCCAGTTGATGGAGGACCACTTCTGGTCCGAGCGCTACGGGTTGTACGCAGACGAAGCCAGCGCAGACTGGGGCCGGCTCTCGCCGTACCGGGGACAGAACGCGAACATGCACAGCTGCGAGGCGATGCTCGCTGCCTACGATGCGACCGGCGAGCGTCGTTACCTCGAGCGGGCAGAGACCTTGGCGCGGAACATCACCGTGCGCCAGGCAGACCTGGCGCAGGGTCTCATCTGGGAGCATTACCATTCCGATTGGTCGGTGGATTGGGAGTACAACAAGAACGACCGGACCAACATCTTCCGGCCGTGGGGCTTTCAGCCCGGCCATCTCACCGAGTGGGCCAAGCTGCTGCTGATCCTGGATCGCCATCGCGCCCGGCTACGGACGGGCGGCGATTGGCTCGTGCCCCGCGCGTGTCAGCTGTTCGACGCGGCAGTGGCCAAGGCCTGGGACGCCGAGTACGGCGGGCTCCACTACGGCTTTGCGCCGGACGGCGCCATCTGCGACAGCGACAAGTACTTCTGGGTGCAGGCGGAATCACTCGCCGCAGCCGCGCTCCTCGCCGCCCGCACCGGGCTGGAAAAGTACTGGGACTGGTACGATCGAATCTGGAGCTACAGCTGGCAATGGTTGGTCGATCACCAGTACGGCGCCTGGTATCGCATCCTCACCCGCGACAACCGCAAGTACAGCGACGAGAAGAGCCCCGCCGGCAAGACGGACTACCACACCATGGGCGCCTGCTACGAAGTGCTCAACGTCGTTTCGGAATGATGGCGGCGTCCCTTCAATCTTTCGCCGATGCTGCCCAGAGGTTGATGCCGCTTTCCGTTGCGTGCCGGTCGATCTCGCTCAGCTCGTCGGCGGAAAAATCCAGATTGTCGAGCGTGCCGACGTTTTGTTCGAGCTGAGCCACAGTGCTCGCCCCGATGAGCGTCGAGGTGATCCGGGGATCGCGCAGGGTCCAGGCGAGCGCCATCTGTGCCAGCGTCTGACCGCGCCGGATGGCGATCTGTTGCAAGGCGCGCACCTTGGACAGAACTTGTTCGGTCATCAGATCGGCCGAAAACGATCCGGGCCGGCTGGCTCGCGAGCCGGCCGGCACGCCCGCAACATATCGGTCCGTGAGCAAGCCTTGCGCGAGCGGGGAGAAGACGATGCAGCCGATCCCCTCGTCACCCAACACGTCGAGGAGGGCGGGCTCGATCCAGCGGTTCAGCATCGAGTACGACGGCTGGTGGATGAGCAGCGGCGTTCCCAGGCCGCGGAGGATGGCGGCCGCCTCCTTCGTTCGCCGGGCCGAGTAGGAGGAGATGCCGACGAGGCTCGCCAGCAGGTACTTTCGCGAGCTCCAGATGCCGTAAGGCCCCGGCCACATGTCGTAGCCGGCCTTCGTCGAGATCACCAGCTGGTCGCGGCGCCCGGCCAGGTCCGAGCTGAGGATGCGGCCGAAGTTCTCCTCGGCCGAGCCGTACGGCGGCCCGTAGTTGTTCGCCAGGTCGAAGTGGGTGATCCCGAGATCGAAGGCCCGGCGGATGATCGCCCGCTGCGTGTCCATCGGGCGATCGCCGCCGAAATTCTGCCAGAGCCCGAGCGAGATCACCGGCAATTTGAGGCCGCTGCGGCCGCTGCGACGGAACGGCATGCGGGCGTAACGCTCTCCGTCCTGCATCATGATCATTGCGCGCCTCCTTCTACGGCCATGGAATGCCTCTGCGCCGGTATCCGCGCAAGGCTCTGATGCTCCGGCAGTCTGCAGATCATTACTTCGTCAAGGAATGCCCTTCGCGGTCGTGCACGGGCGGCAAGTGGCGCGAGATCCGCGCTACGTTCCAGGTCGTCACTTCCGCCGTCCACTGCGAGTCCACCGCGCTGAATTGCGGGTTGAAATCACGCAGATCGAGGGCGAGATTGGTCACGTAGACGAACTCGCCGAAGAACACCGGGCTGGCCGGAAAGAGGAGTCCGCGCGGCGAACCGTCGGGCGCGATCCCGTCGAAGTCGCCCAGTTTGGCGATGCCCTTCCCGCTGGGATCGACCACCACGATCTCGTCGGCCTGGTTGGCGACCACCCACAGATTGTCGTCCCCGTCGATGATCAGGCCGTCTGGGCCGTTGATGCTGTTGACGAAGACCGTGGGCGTTCCGGGCACGCCGTCTGCGACCGGGATCTGAACCACCGTGTCATTCGCCGTGTTGGCTACGAACAGGACGCCGACGCTGTTGAAGGCGAGCCCGTTCGCGCCGAAGGGAGGGACGCCGTTGGGCAGCAAGAGTGGGCTCGTCACCCACGCGGTCGCGACGCCGCCCGCGGGTCCGGTCTTCCAGATGATCCCCTGGAACGAGTCCGAGATGTAGACGTTGCCGGCCTTGTCGAAGGTGAGCGCGTTCAGCACCGAGTCGGGTGCGAGCGCGGGTACCGCGAAGATCGAAGACGCTCCCGTCCATGGATTGACCCGAAGCACCTTCTTGCCGCCGGAATCGATCACCAGGAGCTCGTGGGTGATCGGGTGGAAATCGAGCCCGAGGAGCATCGGGCTCGAGTTCAGCGACAGCACGCGCAGCAGCCTTCCCGAGCGATCGAACACCGCGATCCGCCCCGTCTTCGACGTGAGGCGATAATCGAAATCCGCCACGTAGAACTCACCGCTGCTCCGGTCCACCGTGAGTCCTTCCGGGTTGCGCAGCGGGTGCGGCAGGTCGGCGAACTCGACCGCGGGACTGCGGTTCCACGCCCCGGCGGCCAGCGGCAGAGTAACGATCGCAAGGGCTACGACCAAGAGGTATCGAAGGGTCATGGCGGATCTCCTGCGGCGCCGCCGTGGACTACTCGCTGCCGGCGACGCGATTCAAGCTGCGGCGTGTCGAGACCAAGGGCGCAAACCTCGAAACCGGACCAGGGCCACTTGCCTGACCGGACTTCGAGCCGGCGTACGGCCCGCCCGGATCCGGGATCGCTGATCCCGCAAGCGCCCACCTCAGGGGGGCATGACAATCGTAAACCTGCGAGAACGGGCGAACCGCCCCCAATGCGCGATGGCACGGCGCTTGATTCACGCATCGTCGGAGGAGGCGGATGCACAATCTCTGGCAGGACGTGCGGTACGGGCTGAGAACCTTCCGCGCGCGGCCAGGGTTCACAGCGGGGGTGGTGATCACCCTGGCGCTCGGCATCGGCGCGAACACGGCGATCTTCAGCGCGTTCAACGCAATCCTCTTGCGCCCGCTTCCAGTAGCGGACCTCGACCGCCTCGTCTTCGGCTTGGCCCTGCGCGAAGGCTTCGATCCGTTCGGGACGTCCTTCCTCGATTACGCCCTCTACCGCGACGCCCGGTCGCTCGCCTCATCCGGGCTGGCGACACAGCGGCCGTTCCATCTGCTGCATCAGGGTGAGCCCGAGCGGGTGGTCGCGGCAGCCGTCACCGCCTCCTATCTGACGACGCTCGGCGTGAAGCCCGTTGCGGGCCGCCTCTTCACGGCGGATGAGGACCGTCCGGGCGGCCCGGCCGTCGCGCTCCTCGGTCATGCTCTCTGGCAGCGGCTGTTCGCGAGCGACCCGGCGTCGATCGGCCGCGCGGTCGAGCTCGACGGTACCCCCTACTCCATCGTCGGCGTGCTCCCGCCCGCGTTCGACGCGCCGTTCTCCGCGCAACTTTGGATCCCGCTGCAGGTGAGAATCGACGCGCTTCCTTTCGATCAGCGCGCCGCTACCGCGCACGAGTTCGTCGCTCGCCTGAAACCAGGAGTGCGGCTGGACCAGGCGGACGCCGAGCTGAAGCAGCTCGCGCGACGGCTGGAGCAGGAACACCCGCAAGTCCGCCAGGGCTGGTCCTTCGGCCTCATCCCACTGCGGAGGCAATACCTCGCCGATCTGGACGGAAGATCGGAACGGCTCCTCCTTGTGCTCGGCGTCGCGGTCGGGTTCCTGCTGCTGATCTGCTGCGCCAACGTCGCCAGCCTGCTGCTCGCCCGAGGAGTATCGCGCGAGACCGAGATCGCCATCCGGCGGTCGCTTGGCGCAGGACGCGGACGCATCCTCCAGCAGCTTCTGACCGAGAGCCTGCTTCTCGCCTTCGCCGGCGGTGGCGCCGGAGTGCTGCTGGCGTTCTGGCTGCTGCCGGGCCTCGGCGCGCTCACTCCCATCCAGGCGACCGCGCTCGGGCCGTGGTTGACGGACTTCCGGATCGACGGGCGCGTTCTCCTGTTCTCGCTCGCCATCACGGTCTTGACCGGCAGCCTTTTCGGGCTCGCTCCGGCGCTGAAGGCGGCGGGCTCGAACGGACTGATGTCCGCCATCAAGCGGGCCGAGCATCACGCTGGAGCGGGAAAGGAGCGAAGGCGCTCGCTGTCGGCGCTGGTGGTAGGCGAGGTGGCGCTGGCCGCCACCCTTCTGGTCGGGGGCGGGCTGGTGGCGCAGTCGTTCCACCGATTGCAGAGCATCGACCTGGGCTTTCGTCCCGACGGCCTGCTGACGATGGAGCTCCCGCTGTCCCCGGCGAAGTATCGCGCGCTTTCCCAGCAGGTGGATTTCATCGATCAGGTCTTGCAGCGCGTGAGGACCTTGCCGGGAGTGCTGGCCGCGGGAATCACCACCAACGTCCCGATGCAGCGCGGGACGACGTTGGACTCGGTGTTCGAGGTCGAGGGCCACGCACCGCCCCGGCCGTCCGAAGTGCCCATCACTGCGCACCGCGCGGTCAGTCCCGGATACGCCGAGGCGTTGGGAGTGACGCTCCTCGAGGGGAGGTTGCTCGACGCCAACGATCAGCAGCGCGCACTCCCGGTCGCGGTCGTGAGCGCGGAGCTCGTGCGGCAATCGTGGCCGGGCGAAGACCCGCCGGCCTTGCCGCTGAATCTGGTGGTCCGCACGGAGGGCAACTCGGGCGACGTGGCCGCTTCCGTCCGCGCGTCGGTGCGGGCGGTGGACAGCTCCCAGCCGATCGCGAACGTGATGCCGTTGCGGGAGCAATTGACGGACTTGCTGATCGGCGAACGCTTCAGCGCGGTCCTGATGACTGTGCTGGCGGCGATGGGCCTCTTGCTCGCGGCGCTCGGCCTCTACGGCGTGATCGCGTATTCGGTGGGACAGCGCAAAGGAGAGATCGGGCTGCGCATGGCGCTCGGCGCGGGCCCGCGCGACATCTTGCGTCTCGTCATCGGCGAGGGAGCATGGCTGGTCGGCGCCGGCCTCGCTCTCGGCGCCGCCGGCGGGTGGGTGCTGACACGGCTCCTGGAAACCAACCTGTACGGCGTCAGCTCCGCCGATCCCGCGACGTTCATGGCGGTCGCGGTCCTGCTCTCCTCGGTCGCGCTTCTCGCTTGTTTCGTTCCGGCCCGCCGGGCGTCGCGGATCGAACCGATGGCGGCGCTGCGCTCCGAATGACCGATCAGCCGGAGCGCCGGCGGATGTGCGCGGTGCGGAAGACCATGTAGCGACTGGCGAGGAAGTTGAAAGCCGTGCCGATCACGATGCCGATCAGCGCCGCGACCTGCGGCCGCATCGCCGGGGCGCGCGCCAGCACGAACAGCGTCGTGGCGTAATTGATCAGCGCGCCGACCGACGAAGC